>NZ_JAUBOV010000063.1:38818-46601 GCF_036700405.1 Microcoleus sp. T3_D1 | reverse complement strand
GGAGCCGTGTGCGGGGAAACTCGCAAGCACGGTTTTGTAGGAGAGGGTGGGAAGGCGACTTCCCACTCGACTTCAACGCGCTTTCCGCCGACAAAAGATGTTTGACATTTAAGGACGGTTTTGCTGCTGGAAAATTCAAATTAATCGGTAGTCGGGATTTGCATTTTTATGCACCCGATGAGATTAAACGGATTAGGGTTGTGCGTCGTGCCGACGGATACTACGCACAACTTTGCATCAATGTGGAGCGAAAAGAGGAACTTATTCCGACTGGTAAAGCTATTGGAATAGACGTGGGATTGAACCATTTCTATACCGATAGCGATGGTGAAACAGTGGCGAACCCTCGCCACCTCCGAAAAAGTGAAAAAGCTTTGAAGAGATTGCAAAAGCGAGTTTCTCGAAAAAAGAAAGGCTCAGGCAATCGAAGAAAAGCGATTAACAAGTTAGGAAGAAAGCACTTGAAGGTAAGTAGACAGCGTAAAGACTTCGCCATAAAGACGGCGTTGTGCGCGGTGAAATCTAGCGATTTTGTAGCCTACGAAGACCTTCAGGTTAAAAATATGGTTAAGAACCATAAACTTGCTAAATCAATCAGCGATGCAGCTTGGTCACAATTTGCTCAGTGGTTAGAATACTTTGGAAAAGTGTACGGCAAAACAGTAATTGCTGTAGCTCCTCAATACACTTCCCAAAACTGTTCAAATTGTGGCAATACTGTCAAGAAAACGCTATCGACTCGAACTCATATTTGCGGTTGCGGTGCGATACTAGATCGCGATCACAACGCCGCGAAAAACATTTGGGCGAAAGGATTGAAGCAAGCAGGAATTAATTTAAATACGGTGGGGCACACCGAAATTAACGCTTGGGGACAGACCGATCTCTACTCATTGGTGGTGACATCAACGAGCAAATCGACTGATTGATCCAAGAATCCTCGCGCCTTCAGGCCCAGGAGTGTCAAAATTGCAGACTCGGGCGCGATCGCACTTTATCTGCACCCGCTACCACTAAAACCCCGCAAATCGCGCCCGCAGTGCGACAGAATCGGGATTTGCGGGTTCGCGCAGTACGATCCTCTTCGAGGGCTTCGCTAACGGGCGCTTCATCAAGTTCGGAATTCTCAGGAGAATGTAAAAATCAAAGCATAACCCTTTTATTTGCCGCTTTCCTCATGCCTTTGCCGCGCCTGTTAACCTTAATTGCTGCTTTCTGCCTCACCCTGGGGCTGATTATTGGGCTGGTGAGTTCCTTAACAGGGCTTTACAGTCAAGTTGCGTGGTCTGCTTCTCCGCTGCTGGCTAATTTGCTGATTTTCCTGATAATTGTACTTTTGGGAACGCTAATTTTTGCGCTGGTTTACTATTTTAGGTTGCTGCAACGCCCCCAGAAAGTTAAGGGAAAACGGCCGATTACTCCGAAGATTCCTGTGGTGAAAAGTGAAGCAGCTTCGGAAAATCTCAAAGCAATCAGGCAACAAGTCGATCGCATTCAAGATGAAGTAGCGCGGCAAGCTTTGCTGTTGAGAGCCCGCGAAATTGAAGCTAGCATGGCTCGTGGCAGCGTTCGAGTAGTTGTTTTCGGCACCGGTTCTGCGGGCAAAACTTCCGCTGTGAATGCGCTGGTGGGGCGGATGGCGGGACAGGTGGGTGCGCCGATGGGAACTACCGAAGTTGGGGAAACTTATACTCTGAAATTGAAAGGAATCGATCGAGAATTAGCAATTACCGATACCCCAGGCATCTTGGAAGCGGGAGTTGCGGGAACTTACAGAGAGGAATTGGCGAGGCAGTTGGCGGCGAGGGCAGATTTGATCTTATTTGTTTTGGACGGCGATTTGCGAAAATCCGAGTACGAACCGCTGCGGACTTTGGCGGAAATTGGCAAAAGGTCGATCGTGGTTTTTAATAAAGTTGACCTTTATCCCGACACCGACAGAGATGAAATTCTCGATCGGCTGCGGCAGCGAGTCAAAGGTTTTGTATCAGCAATGGATGTAGTCGCGATTAGCGCCAATCCGCAAAAAGTTGTACTAGAAGACGGCACAATTTTTCAGCCAGACCCGGATATTATGCCATTAATTCGGCGCGTCGCTGCGATTTTACGAGCCGAAGGCGAAGACTTAATTGCGGACAATATTTTGCTGCAATCTCAGCACTTGGGAGACCAAGCGCGCAAGTTAATTGACGCTCAAAGGCGGCGGCAAGCTGATAAGGCAGTAGAGCGATTTCAGTGGATCGGAGCCGGAGTAATTGCCGTAACGCCTTTGCCAGTTGTGGATTTGTTAGCGACAGCAGCAGTTAACGCTCAAATGGTAGTAGAAATTGCCAAGATTTACGGCTGCGAATTAAATATCGATCGCGCGAAAGAATTGGCATTGTCTCTAGCAAAAACCCTAGCCAGTTTGGGAATAGTTGAAGGTGTAATTCAAGTAGTATCAAGGGCGCTGCAATTAAGCGTAGCCGGGTTTGTACTTGGCAAAGCAATTCAAGCAGTTAGTGCGGCTTATTTAACTAGAATTGCCGGTAAAAGTTTTATTGAATATTTCCGCCATGACCAAGATTGGGGCGATGGTGGCATCGCCGAAGTCGTGCAAAGGCAGTTTCAGTTAAATCGGAAAGACGAGTTTGTCAAAGCATTTGTCAAAGATGCGATCGCCCGCGTTGTCGAACCTCTGAACATCTATCAGCAGGAATCGGAACCAGAATTAGAAATGTCAGCGGAATTGGAATCAGAAATAGAACCAGAACCCTTGTATCAGCCGCCACAACAAGACGATTGGGAAACTTACAGCAACAAACGAAACGATGAGTGGTAATTGGGAATGGGGAATTGGGAATTGGGCATTGGGAATTGGGAATTGGGCATTGGGCATTGTCAACTATCAACTAAGAGGGCGGGCACAGGGGCACCGCCCCTACCAACTGTCAACTGTCAACTGACTAATTTCGCCCTTCCAACAAATAAACCATCATTTCTCCTTTACCTTTAATCTCAACAGCACCGCGCCTTTTAAACGAAAATTTATCTTTCAAACGCTCGTAAACCGCAGCCGTCACCTGAATTTCCCCCGGAATACCGCTTGATTCCATCCGCTGAGCAACATTTACTGTATCCCCCCACAAATCGTAACTAAATTTAGTTAAACCAATGACTCCCGCCACCACCCCACCAATATTTATCCCAATGCGGAGAGTAAAGCTGTGATTGTTTTTGAGATTGAAGCTAGCGAGAGCAGCTTGCATATCCAGTGCCATTTGGGCGATGGCAAAAGCGTGATTTTCCTGCGGTTCCGGCAAACCGCCAACTACCATGTAAGCGTCACCCATAGTTTTGATTTTCTCCAAACCGTGCCTTAACGATAACTCGTCAAATAGACTAAAAATTTGATTCAGAACTTTCACCGTTTCTGCCGCAGTTTTTTGAGATGCAAAATTCGTAAATCCCACCAAATCGGCGAATAAAACGCTGACATCCGAAAAGCTGTCAGCAATTATGCTTTGCCCCTCCTGCAAGCGCTCTGCAATCGGTTTCGGCAAAATATTTAATAGCAATTCTTCAATTTTTTCTTTCTGAGACTGGGTTGTTTCCAACAGCAACCGCGTTTCCATTTCTGCTTGTTCCCGATAGGCGATTTCCTGCTGTAACATCAGATTGTTCTCCCTCAGTTGCAACTCTAGTTCCCGCAGCCGCAATTGATTTTCTACCCTAGCTATCACCTCTACGGTTTGAAAAGGTTTAGTAATATAGTCCGCCCCGCCAGCATTAAAGGCTTTCACCTTCTCAGAAGCTTGTACCACAGCACTCAGAAAAATAATGGGAATGCCACGAGTGCTAGCGCTCGCTTTCAAGCGACTGCAAACTTCATAGCCATCCATATCGGGCATCATAATATCCAGCAAAATCAAGTCAGGCTGAGCCAAATCCACAGCATCGAGTGCCTGTTGCCCGCTAGATGCAGCTTCTACTTTATAGCCTTTCCTGGATAAGATCAGCTCCAGTAACAATAAGTTGTTAAGACTGTCATCCACAATTAAAACACGGCCCCTTAATTTTTCTGAAGATGGTTGATTCATGGGCTGGCTACGGGCTTAGTTAAACTTAATAAAATTAAGATTTGTTTAAATTTATAAATTACGCACCGGTGCGTCCCAACCTATTTTTTTTCACGGAAAGACGCATTGCCGAAGGCAAGCAAGAGGAAAAAAAACAGGTTTGTGAGGGCATGATTGCCTCCTCAACTCTAATTTATTATACTAATTTGTCAAAACCGCGAAAGCTGGGGCTAAAACTTCATATTGCGGATAAATTCGATCGCCTTGGGCGTCGATTGATGGACTGGCGAATTGATTCACTGCTTGCGGGCGGTTTTGAAACCAAAAATATCCCACCAGCCCCACCGCTGCAATTGGCACTACAAAAGACAAAAGAGACTACCCGGACACTTTGCAGGGATAATTTGCCCGAAATTATGACAAGAGTTGGATTCAAAAGTACGATCGACATCTTGGGCGGTTGAGAAATGGGCGTGATTTTTTAATCTGATGCTCCCTGAGTCTCCAGTGCCGCATTATATTAAGAAATATAACAATATTTTTACAGATGGGGGAGACTCCGGGGGGAGCAAGTCAATCGATTTTAGATTTTAGATTTTAGATTTTAGAATTGAAGCATTGACTTGCGCGAGATAAATTCGGGGGTTCCTTTATCGGATACAGGTTTTTTATTTCTGGACGGATGAATCACGTGGCGGGTATCCTGGATGCTTGATTGTCAAACCGAGCGATCGGATCGAACACAACTTTGATAAGATGTAAGATTGACAACAAAATTTGCTATTGTGCGTCCGGGTAAAAACAATGAGCGATCGACCAATTATTCTCGGTATTGTCGGAGACAGCGCAGCGGGCAAAACCACCCTGACGCGGGGAATTGCCCAAGTATTAGGGCCTGAAAATGTCACTGTGATTTGCACTGACGACTATCATCGCTACGACAGAAAGCAGCGGGCCGAAATCGGAATCACAGCATTGCATCCCGACTGCAATCACCTCGACATCATGCAGCAGCACCTCAGCCTGCTGCGTACCGGACAAGCAATTCTCAAACCCATCTACAACCACACGACAGGTACATTCGACCCACCGGAATACATCAAGCCCAGCAAATTTGTAATCGTTGAAGGTTTGCTGGGTTACGCAACCCGAACAATCCGCGATTCTTACGACGTAAAAGTGTATCTTGCTCCTCCCGAAGAATTGCGAGCTCAGTGGAAAGTTAAGCGCGATGTCATGAAGCGCGGTTATACTGAAGAACAGGTGCTTGCAGAAATAAAAAAACGCGAACCGGACTCTGAAGACTTCATTCGTCCTCAGCGCAAATCGGCCGACGTTGTAGTTAGTTTTTACCCGCCAGAAGCGGACAATCAATCGAATTTGAACGTCCGTTTAGTTCTCAGACCGACAATTCCTCACCCTGATTTTACTGAAATTTTAGGTCGAGGCAGCGAGAGTTTTAAACCTGCAATTCGCTTGGGACTCGATCGGGATATGGGCAAACCAGTTGACGTTTTGGAAGTAGACTCCCACGCTACCAGCGAGCAAGTAAACGAACTGGAAATGATGTTGTGTAGCGAGTTGCCACACCTGCGGGGATTTTGCTCCGCCCAAGGCAACCCGGAAATTGGCAAACTTATCGGCACAACGGGCGAAGTTTTGCAAAGTTACCCGCTAGCTTTGACGCAGTTGCTAGTTGCATATCACATGATGAAAGCAATTCATGTCTATTAGTTAGTTGGCAGTTGGCAGTTGGCAGTTGTTGGTTGTTAGTTGTTGGTTGTTATTGCAAGGATTAATAACCAATAACCAATAACCAATAACTAATGTAGTCGCAAAGTCGGGTTAGCAGTGCCTAATTGCTGAAGTGGCATGGAGACTGGCAACTGACTTTGAGGTGCAGGCAGCATTTCGCCTCGGAAGTCGAGGAGGGTGACGAGCAGCAGGTAGGCTACTGCTAAAATGATAGAAATCACCCCAGTGATAATAGCAACAAGTTTTGAACGATCCATATTCAGCAAATTTTAAGTGCAGCTAATATTAGTTTAACATTAAAAAGAGCGATTATTACTGAACTTATGCCATAGAATATAATCAGGTGCTACTTATTTCGCTTACGAAAATGGAACCTCTTATAGATGCGCCAACTTCCACCGAGATGCCCGGAGCTACCCCAGTGGTGGAAACATTTAATCTGGGGAAGTTCTACCGTACCGGCTTCTGGATGAATGAAAAAATTGAATCGCTCAAAAATTGCACTCTGACTGTCTCTGAGGGGGAAACTTTTGGGTTGTTAGGGCAAAATGGAGCTGGGAAAACTACGCTGCTGAAAACTTTGCTGGGTATAGTGCGGCCGACTTCTGGCAGGGCGCTGCTGTTGGGGAGGCCTTTGGGCGATCGCACCGTGAAGCAGCGAGTCGGCTATTTGCCAGAAAATCCCTATTTTTACGATTATCTCACGGGCTGGGAATTCTTGCAATTTGCAGCGGGGTTATTTCAAATTCCCCCCTCAATTCAGCGACAGCGAATTCCGAATTTGCTAGACTTAGTTGGGCTATCTCAATCGGCGGCAATTAAAAAACAGTTGCGCCAGTATTCTAAGGGCATGCTGCAACGGATCGGCATGGCTCAAGCTTTGATTAACAATCCCGATGTGGTATTTTTAGATGAGCCGATGTCTGGTTTAGATCCGATGGGACGCTATCAGATGCGGGAGATAATTTTATCGCTGAAAAATCAAGGAAAAACAATTTTTTTTAATTCGCATATATTGTCTGATGTGGAGAAGATTTGCGATCGAGTGGCAATTTTGGCGAAGGGTGAGTTAATCTGCATTGGTGCGATCGACGAACTCTTGGGTAATACTGAAACTTACCGGGTTGAAGGTAGGGGCGGGCACTTGAATATCCTGCAAAAATGGATACCGGATATGGAAGTTGATGATGATTTGTGGTACGGTCATTTGCAGGGCGATCCGAAGGAGTTTCTTTCTAGTCTGAGCGGTACGGGAGGGCAGCTAATTGGGATGAATTTGGCTAAGCCTAGTTTGGAAGAGTTTTTTATGCAGCAACTGCAAGAAAGAGGGATTTATTCTAGTGGTTGAAGTATCTTAAAAGAGGTAGATTGGGATTGATGGTGGCGCGGGGGCGGGTTTATGAGATTGTGGGTTTTTGGCAATTATTGTCGGTGAACCCGCCCCTACAGATTTATTGACAATAATGCAATATATAGCTCACATTTTGCACCATTTTTCTGCCTCCTGTAGGGGCGGGTTCACCAACAGATTTAACGGGTGCAGACAGGTTAAATAAACCCGCCCTCCCGGTTTTTATAGTTATTTTGAAAGAGGTAGATTGGGATTGATGGTGGCGCGGGGGCGGGTTTATAAGATTGTCGGTTTTTGGCAATTATTTTCGGTGAACCCGCCCCTACAAAGTTATTGAAAATGGTGCAATATATCAGTTGAATCTCACATTATGCGCCATTTTCATACATCCTGTAGGGGCGGGTTCACCAACAGATTTAATGGTGCAGACAGGTTAAATAAACCCGCCCTCCAGGTTTTTCTAGTTATTTTGAAAGAGGTAGATTGCGATTGATGGTGGCGCGGGGGCGGGTTTATGAGATTGTGGGTTTTTGGCAATTATTGTCGGTGAACCCGCCCATACAAAGTTATTAAGAATAGTGCAATATATCAGTTTAATATTACATTATGCACCATTTTC
>NZ_JAUBOV010000063.1:0-38718 GCF_036700405.1 Microcoleus sp. T3_D1 | reverse complement strand
ATACATCCTGTAGGGGCGGGTTCACCAACAGATTTAACGGTGCAGACAGGTTAAATAAACCCGCCCTCCAGGTTTTTATCGTTATCTTAAAAGAGGTAGATTGCGATTGATGGTGGCGCGGGGGCGGGTTTATAATATTGTGGGTTTTTGGCAATTATTGTCGGTGAACCCGCCCCTACAAAGTTATTAAGAATAGTGCAATATATCAGTTTAATATTACATTATGCACCATTTTCATACATCCTGTAGGGGCGGGTTCACCAACAGATTTAACGGTGCAGACAGGTTAAATAAACCCGCCCTCCAGGTTTTTCTAGTTATTTTGAAAGAGGTAGATTGGGATTGATGGTGGCGCGGGGGCGGGTTTATAATATTGTCGGTTTTTGGCAATTATTGTCGGTGAACCCGCCCCTACAGAGTTATTGAAAATGGTGCAATATATAGCTCACATTTTGCACCATTTTTCTGCCTCCTGTAGGGGCGGGTTCACCAACAGATTTAACGGTGCAGACAGGTTAAATAAACTCGTCCTCCAGGTTCTTATAGTTATTTTAAAAGAGGTAGATTGGGATTGATGGTGGCGCGGGGGCGGGTTTATGAGATTGTGGGTTTTTAGCAATTATTGTCGGTGAACCCGCCCCTACAGAGTTATGTTTTTTACTTCAGTTAACAATGGCAACGGTAGATTTGCACATACTAACTCTGCACAATTCCACTGCCGCAAATACTCATAGACTTCAGAAATAATCGCATTTGCTGCATCTAAATTTTGTGCTTGAGAAGCATGATAGTGCGCTCGGATTAGCGGCTTAATATCCTCGATATCTTGCCATTCCGATTTTGGTTTGAGGGGAATGCTAATATAATAACTATAGGCTTGGCTGTGGGCGGTACGGAGATGTTCAGGGTTTTGACTTAGTAGGTACTCGCCCTTTTCTCGGACTAGGGGATGCAAGTGATAGGATTTGAGTTGGCGATCGTAATATAGCAATTGTCGGCGTTTGAGTGCCTGAATAATATTTTCTTTAAGTTCATATTTGCTAACTTCGGGCATTTGAGCGCTAATTCCGGCAAAAGATAGCGGATATTCTGAGGTTTGATAGACAGAAATTCGGCTGAGACAAGTTTGCTCGCTGTCGCCCAGACGGGCTATCATTTCATCGATCGCACTTTCAATATCTCGAATCAGCAACCAGTCTCTCTGGTGCAGAAAAATCCCGACATTTCCCTGAAACTCGGTATCATCTCGAATCAAGGCTGCGACGAGTTGTAAGGCTTTGGGATGTCCTGAATAGCGATCGCACATTTCCGCTAATTCCTCTGCATTTGCCGTCAGATTAAAAGATTGCAACAGGGCAACTGCGGCATCTCGATCCAATCCGTTTAGCTGGATTTCGCGGGTGACTG
This sequence comes from Microcoleus sp. T3_D1, assembly GCF_036700405.1. Classification (NCBI taxonomy): domain Bacteria; kingdom Bacillati; phylum Cyanobacteriota; class Cyanophyceae; order Oscillatoriales; family Microcoleaceae; genus Microcoleus; species Microcoleus sp. T3_D1. The sequence continues at coordinate 37,311 of NZ_JAUBOV010000063.1, read as the reverse complement.
TTGACGGCAATTCGGCTAAGCTTTCGCGACTGGTGAAGAGGATTTTGCTTTGATGTTCTGTTTCTAATAGTTGTTTGAATAACCAAGCATATTCTGCACAATCGTCGGCGAAATAACCCGCCGCTTTTGCCTCTCCAGCTTTCAAAAGTGTGTCGGCGCGATCGAAAACGAGTAAGCAAGGTTTTTCTCTCAGGATTTTGAGCAGATTTTCAGTTTTTTTGAAGTAGTCATTTTGAGCAGTTACGGCTGCGGTAATGTCGCCGTTGGAGAGGGTGAATAGTAGCGAGTCAATTGTGCGATCGCAGGGGGGTGCTTTGCCGGTTGCAGATTGCAAGGATTGCCAAGCGGCGCAGGTGAAGGGGGTATTTTCTGTGTGGAGTTGGCGAATTAGTTGGCTGACGAGGCTGGTTTTTCCGATTCCCGGTAATCCGACAATTGAGATGGCGGTGATATCTGAGTTAATAATAGTAGTTTTTAAGATTTCGAGTTCTTTTGTGCGCTGTACCCAATTTCTGACGGGGGGTAAGTTTTCTGGGAGGGGGAAAGTGCGATCGGTTTCACTGTCTAGGGCGATATCTGCGATCGGGGCTGATAGTAATTCTGGTTCTTGAATTTCCCGCGCAACAATGTCTTGCCAGTTTTTCACACCTACAGCTTTGCAAATGTGTATAAAAGTCTCTCGTCTAATTGGTTGCTGCGTCCAAAATCGCTTTAAAGTTGCTTTTGAAGTGAGAGCAGCCTGACACCAGAGCTCATCTGCTTTATTCCATCCGAGATTGCGTCTTACCATGTCAATGATTTTTAGCCCTTCTTCGGATGCTCTGAGCAAACCTGCCATTGCGACTCCTCTACGGAAACTCTGCCTTAGTAAATAATGTTACATGATTTGGTGAGCCAAATGAGCCAAATGAGCCAAGTGAGCCTTTGATGTTGAGCCAAATGGTGAGCCGTTAAGCCTATACAGATTCAGGATTGTGGAGTATTGTGAAATGATGTGTTTGGTTGTCAGGTACGTTTGACGGTGCATCAGGCGGGCGATCGGGCATACAGCTTATCTGCTGTTGGGAGCAATGTAAAGTTTTGTTACAAAAACTGGGCGAACTGCATAAAGAGCAGATGAAGGCCCTGATAGATATCTAGGAAGGCTTGCTAGGCGGGCTTTGCTGGTTTTGACGCAACTATATTTGTGAGGAGATGGGATTATGACGAATATTAGCTTAGGGCAAACGATTGACGGAAGTTTGAGCAGCACTGATCTTGAAAATCCTAAAAGATTGGGTAGATTCTCCGATGACTATACCTTGACTGGGGTTTCCAATTGGCAGCAAGTTCAAGTTAACATGGATTCGACTTCGACTGCTCTTGAAAGTTACCTACAACTGATAAATGCTTCAACAGGTGAAGTAATTGCATTTAACAATGATTTAGGTAATAATTCACAGTTAAAATTCACAGTAGTTCCGGGTGTGAATTACGCGATCCGAGCTACTAGCTTCAATGGGAGCGAGACAGGAAACTATACCTTCAAAACTAGCTCCTTGGGGACTGCATCATCTTTAGTTTCTACTTTCGTTCCTACTTTATTTTTTTCTACAGATAGCGGACAAGTCGGAAGCGTTGGCTCAGCAGGAAACTTTGTAAAGATTGCAAATAGCCCACCTTTCGATGACATCGCCTTATCTAGTGACAACAGGTTGTTTGGCATCACTGATAGCAAGTTGTACAACGTCGATCCAGTCTCAGGTTCATCCTCACCGATTGGAAACCTCGGTGCAAGTGTAGACATACTTGGTTTGGCATTTTCTCCTAGTAATGTACTTTATGGGACTGGCGGTTCTAACTTATATACCATTAATCAAACTACGGGTGCAGCATCCTTGGTTGCTAATCTGGGATCTAACTTTGATGCTAGTGGCGATCTAATATTCGATCCTGTTAGTAACCGCTTTTTAGCTACATCTGTTGGCAACAGTAATGACAGCTTATTCTCCGTATCCTTAACTGGTCAGGCTACCAAGATTGGCAACATCGGCTTTAACAATGTATTTGGCTTGTCTTTTGAGGGAAGCACTCTTGTAGGTTTCACTGCATCTAACCAGCGGATTGTTATCAATCCAGCAACAGGAGTAGGCACTCTTGATAAAAATGTTACGGGTGTTAGCGGTGTAATATTTGGAGCCACATCTATTGCAACCGCGACTCCAACACCGACACCAACTCCCCCGACTCCGACTCCCCCAACTCCGACACCGGGTTTAACGACGACTGTAAGTGTGACTCCTTTCCTTGTAACAGGCCAAGTCGAGGCTGCTGAATTTGCAGAAAACTCCATAACCGATCAAAAGATAGAATCTGCTTCCAGTGCAGCACCTGGTGCAGTACCTCTTAGCCTACCTTACGGATATTTCCTCGATACTTTGTTGACCAAGGAATCTGGAAAGAACTCTCGAAAGGTCGATCTTAAATTCGTTCCGGAAAGCTCAACTAAAGCAAAACAAACATGGATTGTCATTCATGGTTTGAATGTTAGTGCTGAGGACAATCCTAAGTATGCAGGCGATTTTTCTGATTTAGGAAAAGCAGTTGCTCAGGCAAATCCCGACGATCGAGTTCTACTTCTCGACTGGAAGGAAGCAGCGGCTGGTGGTAAGCTGAGCAAGGAAGAACCCGATCCACTTGGTCTACGAAGGCTTGGCAATTACACGGCTGCTAAGTGGATTGTACCCGTTGCTAAGTGGGTAGTAGGGAAGCTGAAAGAAGAATTTGGAGTTGATGCTGAGTATGCCAGTAAAAATCTTAATTTAATTGGTCATAGCCTCGGCTCATTACTCAGCAATGAAATAGCTCGCATATGGCAAGAAGAACAAACAGCAGCCAAACAAGGTATAGATAAAGATGGTAAAGGAATAGGTGTAAATACAATATTTGCGCTCGACCCACCATCCCAGCTTAACATTAGTGGTTTATCACTGGGACAGCCCGGATTTGGATATGATGTAGACGGAACAACAGCAGTAATGGATTTTATATCTCCTGAGTCAGGAAGTGACCAAATCTATCTGCCTAACTTCAAAGAAGTATCTAATTTTTCGAGAGCTTTTGTTGGCAAAAACAGTTTGTCTGGAAATCAAATTTTTGCAGGACAGGCAGACGAGTCATTCCAGATGAGTTTTAGTGATGGAAATCGTATAGATACAGGGGAAGAGCATCAGTGGGTTATCGAAGCATTCAAAAATTTGATTATCCAAAAAAACGAGTTGGGAGATATTGGCAATTTAGTGAGCCTCAACCCTATTTTGAGTGATGTTCTCAAAGGCAAAGAGAAAGCTTACGATAATCGCCATGCAGGAATTCTGTCATTTAATACTCCCAGATTTGACTCTCCCAAGAAAGAACCAGAAACTGATCAAGAGTTGCCTAATCCACTATTTTTGACTGTAAAAAATAAGAATGGTGGCAATGATGATGACATCGTTTACGGTACTAACGGAAATGATACTTTAGATGGTTTTGATTCTAGTCTACCATTTCAGGATAAGGATCTGTTTAGGGGAGGGAGCTCACTTTATAGTGGTGCAGGTAACGACATATTTTACGGTAAGGCAGGAAATGATCTAATTTTTGGTGGTTCGGGCAATGATACCATCAACGGCGATCAAGGCAACGATAGCATCAATGGTGAACAGGACAATGACACCATTTTTGGTGGTGCAAACAATGATCTAATTTGGGGTGGAAAAGGAAATGATATAATTGACGGAGAAGGTGGCGATGATACTCTTAATGGAGACAACAATAAGGATACATTGATTGGTGGCTCAGGTGCAGACATTCTTAATGGTTACGAGGATGACGATATACTGATTGGGGGTCTAGACAAAGACACTCTAACAGGTGGCGCTGGCATTGATAAGTTTGTATTTAGTGATAGTGATATAGTCGATACCATAGATCAAGCTGATATCATTACAGACTTTTTTACAGGTTTTGGAATTCCGGTCGTCGGAAACATTAGACCCGCTGAAACTATTGAGTTAACTCAAAGTCTTGCATCCCAACAAGTCAGTTGGAAACAAGGTGAAGGCAACTTCCAAAATGACACTATTATTAGTCTCAAAGATAGCGGTAAGTTCTTAGCAGTCCTTAAGGGGATTCAAACAAACTCAATCAGCGATGCTAACTTCACACGGGTTGTTCTTGGTTCCGTCTTTTGATCGAATCATTTCGACTCTAGCTTAGCGATAGCGGAAGCGATCGTCCTTACGACAAAAAGTGCGATCGACCTCTAAAACAATCCCCACAACCACCGTCCTTAAATCCCAACCCTCTCATAGACCTTAAATCATGATTAAACTAAAATTCAAAATATTAGCAACACTAGCCCTAATCAGTGCAATTGGCATAGATTGTACCAGCCTAGTCAAACCAGCCACCGCACAAACCGCCGCATCTCTAGCCTATCATCTCAAACAAGCAGGCGCTAAGCTGTATGGCGCTTCTTGGTGTCCTTACACTCGAAGGCAGGCGCAATTGTTCGGAAATGCTTTCAGCCAAGTTCAATACATTGAATGCTACCCCAATGGTAGAAATGGTGAATTTAATTCGCAGTGCCAAAGAGCAGGAGTTTATAGCTATCCTGCATGGGTAATTGGTGGTCGCACGAATGAGGGCATGATGTCTATTCAACAACTAGCCAACTTTTCTAATTATGGTACACCTTCAAACACCAACGACAAAGTAAAAATATGTGACTATAAAGCCGACCTGATTTTTTATGAAAGAAATCCTCAAATGTTGGGTCGGAAAATTTCTAGTTCTCAATCTAGTTTAGCAAATGAATGGTCAGGAATTAGAAGGAATATTCGGGGATGTCAGTAACCCACTAAAGCCCTAGTATTTGTAGGGGCAATCCCCCGTGGTTGCCCTAGGCCAGGGCGGGCACGGGGGCACCGCCCCTACATCATCACCGGGCGGGCACGGTGGCGGGCGGGCACGGTGGCGGGCGGGCACGGTGGCGGGCGGGTACGGGGGCACCGCCCCTACATATCGGGTTGGGGATGGTATTTTTCTAAATGCAAAGGTTCGTCTTCCCAAGCGATTGGATTGTTGAGGATATATTCACGAATTGTTTCGCAAGATTCCTCATCCCGGATAATATGTTCGTGATAGTTACGCTGCCAAAATTTTTTGGGGAAAGGTGTCCAACCTAAGTTGGCAACACCATGTCGGTATTTAGCAGTTGTCAGTGATTTGAAGCGCTGAACAACATCTGGCAATGTCATGGGTTTCTTAGGAATAGCGCCAGAAATATTGTCTGGCATCAAAACAATAATTCCGTGAAAATGATCTGGCATTACCACAAAAGCATCGACTTCTACACCTGGATAATTCAACGGCAATTCATCCCAAATAGTTTGCACCATCAGCCCTGGTTCGCTCAAATATATTTGGTTATTGCGGATTTCTCCTAATGTATGTAAACCATCTTTAATACAGATAGTGACAAAATAAGCTCCCGCTTGAGAATAATCATATCCCTTGAGGCGAATAGAACGCCGATGATGTTTAGCAGCATCGTACTTCATGATAATTCGATTGTGATGTCTATTCGATTGTACCGTAGGGGCGGTGCCCCCGTGCCCGCCCAATCCGATGCGTAGGGGCGGTGCCCGTGCCCGCCCAATCCGATGCGTAGGGGCGGTGCCCCCGTGCCCGCCCTGGCTGTGGAAACGAGGGAGGATTGCCCCTACATATTTGGTACGAATACTCTAACCGTGAGAGGGTGGCTCAGCACTCAATCTTTTGCAGAACAACAAGACTTTGGCATTAGAGTTATTATAGCTTTCGGAGGAACAGTTTAATGCTGACTCTAGATATCCAATCAATCCTCAATTCTATTCCCAATGAAATTAGCTGGCAAGACATCGTACAGTTTGAAAATCTAGACGCTCGTGTTAGCATTGCTAATGACCTTTGTGCTAACATTATTGGTGTCAATGAAAGTACGATCGAATTGTGTCCTAATGAAAATCCTCCCGCTCGTTTAGAACAACTGGTTTGGTGGTGGGTTGTGCGTCCAGATTTAGGAGCGGCGATTGCCAAAGAAGCTCCTCAAGAACTCAAAAATATTATCAGTCAATACATTCTGCAAAATTGACAAAAACCAGCGCTCGTCTGTGGTTCAAAAAAGTGCGATCGCCCTTACGACAAAAAGTACGCGCGTGCGAAGCTATCCCGAAGGGAATCGCCCTTAAAATCCGAATAGACAAACAACATCTAATTTGTTATAATTGAGTAAAACTCAACCTAGAGAGTTTTACTCAATTATATAATAGCTGAAAGATATGTTTTGGATTCTGAAAAACTTAATCAGCACAGATCCACAAGGACACCTCAGTTTAAAGCTCGAACCCAAGTCAACAGAGTATCGCGTTCTCGTCAACGAAGCCGGACAAATTTTATTAGACCCAATAGCCAACATACCCGATCGCACTTCATCTGGTTCTGAGATATCGCTGTTAAAATAGAAGCATCATTCCCTCATAACTCATCTCACCATAAAAGTGTATGAAAATAGAAGACTATCCACTGGCTAAAGAATTGATATTCGATGCCGAAGGCAACATTAGTCAAGTTATTCTAGATTATACCGACTATCAGTATTTCCTAGAAGCGATCGAAGATAAAGGACTTCTCCAGGCTATGCGCGAAGTAAAAAATGAAAACCCGTTAAATTTAGAGCAAGCACTTGCAGAACTGGAAACAGAATGAAAGTCTAATATCTACCCAGTTTTTTGAAAGATTTAAAAGCTCTTAAAAGTACGCCTGTGTTTGAGCAAATCAAGGATTTTGCTTTTGCGGAAATTCCCAATAGTAATGATTTACAAACAAGTGTTAACTTAAAAAGATTGAAAGGTGATGATAATGCGTATCGGCTTCGGGTTGGAGACTATCGAATAGGTTTTTATTTTGATGGCGAAACTGTTACTTTTGCCAAGGTGCTTCACCGGAAAGATATTTATCGCTACTTTCCACCATAAAGCTGTTTTTACTATAGCAGAATGTTTTGGGCAACTTGTCCTTGTCCTTTGAAATAGTAAATTAATGTATTTGTATCCAAAATGTACATCTAAAAGCTCTCCCGCAAGATGTCTTCCCCCGACTCGGCACGAATCTCTTCCAGAGTAGGAAAGTCTTCAGCCCATGTTCCAGCTAGGGAATAAACCAATTCTGTCCAAGGAGTTAAAGAATCTACTGTGTCGGTGGATTGGTTCTCATTCAGGTACTTGGCACGAATAAACTCAGCGAAAGTGAGAATTTCGCTAGCTTGGTTTTCGGGAAGGGTTTTGACGATCGCGTAAATCTGTTCAATGATAGTCATAATCTGGTGAGAAATAAACTGTCGTTAAATTTTATTTAAGCAATAGCGATCGGCTTTTTCGTGTCAGTTTTCATCTGGGGTTCAAAAAGAGCGATCGCCCTTAATCCAAAAAGTACGCGCGTGCGAAGCTATCCCGAAGGGAATCGCCCTTAAAATCGGAATAGACAAACAACATGGTATGGTTAACATGAAATTTGCGATCATCCATTACGTATGAGTGAAACAGTCTACATCGAAACCAGTATCTTGGGCTACCTCACCGCTAGAGCCACCAAAAACCTGATTATAGCTGCAAACATTGAGGTAACACGAGATTGGTGAGAATTTCGGCGAAGCAACTTCAGGCTCTACATCTCACAAGTTGTTTTGGACGAAATAGCAGAAGGTGACTCAGAGATTGCGACTCAACGTTTGGAGATACTTCGCGACTTTCCATTGCTGGAACTCAATCAAGCTGTACGAGACTTAGCAGGACAATTTCTCACACGAAGCAATCTTCCGCCTAAAGCTGCTGCTGATGCGGTTCATATTGCGGCAGCTACCGTTTACGATTTAGATTACCTGCTAACATGGAACTGTAAGCATATCGCTAACGCTCAAATTCAGAGAAAACTTGCAGAAATTAGTTTTGATTTTGGATACCAATTACCGATCATTTGTACGCCTTACGAACTACTAGGAGGTTGAATTTATGTGGCAAGATGAGATCGTGGATAAAATTCACCAAATTCGGGAACAACACGCTAAGTCATTCAATTACGACTTGGATGCTATGTTTGCCGATTGGCAGAAAAAGCAGGCTAAAAGTGGAAGACAAATTATCTCAAAATCACTCAATCCACGAACTCAGCCAACCTCTATCTGTGGTTAAAAAAAGAGCGATCGCCCTTACGACAAAAAGTGCGATCGCCCCTTTCAATTCCTAACCAGAAATCACCTCACTCAAAAGATGAGCCTGAGAACCCTCCAGACGCGGCCCATGAATCTGCACCACCCTAGAAGCCAAGAAATTGCCCCAACGAGCCGCTTGTGTAGAACTCAAACCGTTAGTAATTCCAAACAAAACACCGCCCGCAAAAGCATCCCCAGCACCCACAGTATCGATCGCCTTTACCGGAAATCCAGCCACATCAACAATCTGTTTGTTCTCCACCACCATGCAGCCTTTATCCCCATTAGTGATAAAAGCCAAATCAGAAATCTCGCTCATTTTCCGAGCGCACTCTTCCAGAGATTCCTCCTTAAAAAAGCTCCGAACTTCATCAGCATTGCAAAAAATTACATCGCAATATTCCGAAACCACCTTGTGAAAATCATCAGCAAATCGATCGACTAAAAAGCCATCCGAAAAAGTAAAAGCCACCTTCACACCCAGACGCTTAGACTGTTCCATCGTCTCAATGCTAGCCTTTCTCGGATCGGGAGCATCCCAAAGATAGCCCTCAACATAACTGTACTTGCAGTGAGCCAGTCGATCGACATCAATATCAGTCGTCGCCAGAGTAGTAGAAACCCCCAGATTAGTACACATCGTGCGTTCCGCATCCGGCGTAGTCAGCACAACACAAGTACCCGTAGGCCCGTTCGACTCAGCAGCAGGATGCACGTTAAAATCAATCCCCGCCGCCAGCAAATCTTGCCGATAAAATTCGCCGTTAGTATCCTTAGCAACCTTCCCCGAATAATACGCTTTACCGCCGCTCTGAGCCAAACCAATCATCGTATTTGCCGCCGAACCGCCCGATCGCATTTGCAGCGAATTGTGCTCTAAATCGTGCAAAATCCCACCCTGCGTTTCTGAATTCATCAGCGTCATCCCGCCGCGATTCAGCCCGTGGCCGAGTACAAATTCATCTTCCACCAATGCTAGGATGTCTACAAGGGCATTGCCTACGCCAAACACATCCACGGAACCAGATTCTTGATTATTTTCTGTCATCGCTGCTTTTTTTTACACTAACTATCAACTCTATAATAAATCGGATTAAAGTCAACATCCCCACTCCCAATCTAAAGTCCCCAACTTAAAATCTAAAATTCACAATCCAAAATCCCCAATCTAAAATCCAAAATCTAAAATCGCTATGACTTGTCTCCCACCTCTGATTCAGCAAATGTTGCAGCCCGGGTTTTACCCGCACGGGGTGACTGAACCAGTGCAGCTAATTCAGACTCATGCTTCCTTCGTCCTGCTGACAGGAGATTATACTTACAAAATCAAGAAACCAGTCAATTTTGGCTTTTTAGACTATTCAACATTGGAGAAAAGGCAGCATTTTTGCACCCAAGAATTGCTGATGAACCGACGCACTGCACCGGAAATTTATCTAGAAGTTTTGCCAATTGTTAAAACGGGCGATTCTTTTCACTTGGGCACCAGCTTACCTGCTATGAATTCAGCCGAAATTGCTGTAGAATACGTGCTGAAAATGCGCGAGTTTCCTCAAGATTCGCTGTTGCTTAGTTTGTTGGAACGCGGACTGTTGACAGAGCAAATTATGGCAGAATTAGGGGGGGAAGTTGCCAACTTTCACAGCACGGCAATTAGTAATAGCTACATTCGCAGATTTGGCGAAGTCAGCCAGATTCGGACAGCAATAGACAACAATTACCTCATTTCCCAAAAATATATCGGCGGGCCGCAGACTCAGGCACAATTTCAGGAAACTAAAGATTATACAGATGGGTTTTTTGAGGAAAATCAAGAGTTATTTAATATCCGAATTGCCAATAATAAAATTCGCGAGTGCCACGGAGATTTGCACTTGCGGAATATAGCATTCTGGCCAGATAAAATATTGCTATTCGACTGCATTGAATTTAACGAGCCTTTTCGCTTTGTTGATGTCATGTACGATGTCGCTTTTACAGTAATGGATTTGGAATCGCGGGGGCGCAGAGACTTGGGTAATGCTTTTCTCAATACTTACATCGAAAAAACCGGGGATTGGGAAGGACTGCAAATGTTGCCTCTGTATTTAAGCCGTCAAGCTTATGTTAGAGCGAAAGTAACTTCGTTAATGTTGGACGATTCCGCTATTTCAACTCCCCAAAAAGCAGAGATTTCACGGACAGCCGCTCATTACTATAAACTGGCTTGGCAATACACAAAACCGCACCGGGGAAAGTTAACTTTGATGTCGGGTTTGTCGGGTTCTGGCAAGAGTACAGCGGCTCGATATTTGGCTCGCCGCACTGGGGCAGTTCACATTCGATCCGATGCTGTTCGCAAACATTTAGGCGGAATTCCTTTAAATGAACGCGGGGGGCAAGATTTGTACTCGGATGAAATGACGGCACAGACTTATGGTAGATTGTTAGAGTTGGGGATAATTTTGGCTGACCGAGGTTGGGATGTGATTTTAGATGCAAAGTTCGATCGCCAAAACTTGAGAAGCGATGCGATTAATCAGGCTCAATCCCACGGCTTGCCCCTGCAAATCATTTACTGCACCGCACCAATTGAAGTATTGCGAGAACGACTGCAACACCGCCGGGGCGATATTGCCGACGCGACGGCAGAAATATTGAGTTCGCAGCAAGCAGCTTTTGAACCTTTGACAGAATTAGAGCAAATTTCTGTAAACATTGTAGATACCCTGCAAGACTTAGAGGTACAATTAAACTTGATTGGTGGGGAGTAGTTCCAGTTCGATCGCCCTTGCCAATTTGATTGTCTGCTAATATTGTAAATATCTTTCTGTTTTATTACAAAAAAAAGTTGCAGCTCATGCCAAAATTTACCGGAGACTCCAAGGGGTTTAACCCCGCGCTGATATGGTTTGTGTTGTTTACCGTTGGGTTTCGCTTAGTAGGATCTACTCTGCCCCTGAGTCTGGGCTTTGGTGTCATCGGTGGCGTGGCAGCAGGTTTAATTGTCGCTTGGTGGCACAACGAATTACTACTCAACCCGAATATGCGTTCCAAGGATAAAACCTCGGATGCTATCCTCAATAAAGAAGTAGTGGAAACGGAGAGCAAACTATATAGCAAAACCTCTAGGCGTGAAGCTCCTACATTGTTAGACTGGTTGTCTGGGCCAGAGGATCGTCGCTAGCTTTAGTCATTAGTCATTAGTCATTAGTCATTAGTCATTAGTCATTAGTTAACATTCACTAATGCCCTTCGTCCCAATACCCAATACTTCGGCTACAAGATCGTAGAAGTTCCCCAGGCCCAATTCCCAATTGAATGTTTGTATTTCTATCGAAACTCCTGCCGCTGTTTATTTATCCTTTGGGGTTGAGTTGCCTCTTAATGATGGCGGCTTTAATCACACTTTGGAAGCGTCCGAAATGGGCGGCGGCGCCAATAGCTGCGGCTCTAATTATTTTACTCCTCGGAAGTAGCGGTTGGGTTTCAAAATCGTTAGTTCGATCGCTCGAATGGCAAAACTTACCAACCGCCGAACTCCCCCAAGCTGAAGCGATTATCGTCTTGGGCGGCGGTGTCAAAGCAGCTTTACCTCCCCGTCCTTGGGTAGAATTCGCGGAAGCGGGCGATCGCATAATCTACGGTTCCCGACTTTACCGGCAAGGCAAAAGTCCCCTGTTAATTCTCAGCGGCGGTAGAGTAGATTGGAAAGGCGGCGGGGCTCCCGAATCGGCAGACATGGCAGAAATTGCCCAAACAATGGGTGTACCGGCATCAGCAATTCTGCAAGACCCCGATTCACACAACACTTATCAAAATGCCGTCAACGTGCGGAAAATTTTAGATGCTAAAGGCATAAAAGGGCCGGTTTTGCTAGTGACATCGGCGATGCACATGACTCGATCGCTCTTAATTTTCCAGCGTCAGGGAATAAAAGCAATTGCCGCACCAACAGACTTTCAGATAACGCAGCAGGATATCGCAGCATCCCAAAGCAATTGGCAAGCAGTCGCCTTGGATTTATTGCCGGACACCTATCAGTTAAACCAGTCAACTAAAGCTTTGAAAGAATACATTGGCTTAATCGTTTATCGTCTGCGGGGATGGCTTTAACAGAATTTTATATTTGGGATTTGGGATTTTAGATTGAAGAATTTAAACAAATATCAAATCCGGTTGCATCCCAATTATAGGGGCGGGGCGGGTTTATATAATTTGTCTATACTTATCAAATATCTGGGCGAACCCGCCCCTACAAAACTTCATATGAGAAAATTCTGCATCAAACGGATAGGATCTAAAATTTAAAATCTAAAATCTAAAATCCAAAATTGATTGAGTGTGTTAGCTTAAAGTCATTACAGCCAATATTAGCCACCGTCGCCCCCAAACAATCATGCTGCCCCACGAGTTGCAAAACATTGCCCCAGAACCGACTCCCGCGGCCGAAATTTTTCAGAGACACCAAATTGTCCGCGAGTTTTACGACGAAATTAAGTACCGTCAAGAACTAGAACTTCACTGCCAGTGGTATTACGCTACAGCCAAGCAGCATCAGCAGGAATTGCAGAAAATGCAGGGAGATTGGAATATTTTAGGTTGGTTCAGCCGCAGACGGTCGAAAAATTAAGGAGTGAAAACAAAAAATGGTTTGTAGTAAGGACTTTAGTCCCGTCGATCGACTAAAAGCCACAGAAAAAACTTAACTCCTAACTACAAACTCTACAACAGTTATATGACCCCCGCCCAAAAACGGATAATTGCTTTCCGACAGGAGTCGCGATTATCACAAAATTTTAGATATTAGTTTAAGCTTCCAGATTCATCTGTGGAGTAAATCTAAAATCTAAAATCTAAAATCTAAAATCGACTGACCGGATTTGATATTGTCTTTTGGCTCCGGCTTCAACTTTTGAGACAGCTAGACTTCCGAAGATATCAATTCGACCTCATCCTCTTTGAAGTGAGCTCGAAATTTTTTGTCAAATTGTACTAGAACCGGCCAATTAGCACTGACAGGTCTGCCGTGCCATTCGTGAACGATCGCCACGACTTCTCCTTCCATACCCTTAATATCAAATGGTTGACTGCGATTTTCAGGATGGTGGTAGACAACAACAGAGTTTTTAATGCAAACGCGATCGCCAACTTTCATAGACTTATATTTAGTGTTCTCTCTTCAAAACTCTGCAAAGCCTACGGGTGCTTAACACTGGTACGCTTTGCCGACAGTCTTCTTATCTTCCCACATAAGTAGAGCGAAAACTTAAACAAAATTGGCGGTTCTCTGTCGGTGCTTCGATCGCCCGCCGCGCTACCGGGAAGTCGCAAGACCGATCGATTCTCGGTTGAACCCGTAGGCCCGATCGGCATTTCAAGCTCGATCGGGCGGATTCTCAAGGGCGGGAATTGATGCAGGCTAATCAGGAAACTATTTACGTGAACAAACCTGACGGTCTACTGAGTACAGTTAGACCGCAGGCTTCTTTTTCCTTTTTTTTCTCATGCTTTTTATAGTGAGGTAGTTCCACCCCCACTTGCTAATATAGTATCAGAGTATTTCCCGATCGTATTGGGGTATAAAAGAATAATTGTCGGTTTCGGTACCGAAACCCGACGAGCCTTTCATCCCAAGGAGTAATTCCCAACGGGGTACGGGGCCCAGCGCTCTGATTAATCCCCTCTAAATATACGGAGGGACTTCCCGGCGGGTAGTTAACTGATTTAACCAACACTCAACATCAACAGCCAAGGTTTGACCCAACTCCAGCAACTGCCGGATTGAAGACAAGTCCCAGCCGGCGCCGGAACCTGCAATCCCCAAGGCAACTGCAGCGACCACACTCTCGCCCTCGGAGGCATCTTGCAGTTGCAGCCAGCCCAAACACAGAGGCACAATTTGACTGTACAGAGAATCGAAATACAGTTCCTGCGATCGATCCAGACACAAACCCAAACTCAGCCGATCGCCCACCGCAATCAAACGCTCGATCGTGCGGATATCAGCTTCCAACTTGACAGGCGAGCGATCCTCCGGGCCCGATCCTGCTTGCAGCAGCGCGTCTAGCGATCGCCAAACCATCTTTTCCAAAATTTCCTTGACTTCGGGAACGTTCAACCGACAGCGGAGATGGCCGGCTTCAGTGGCGATCGCCTCAATTTCGGCCAGCAGCGGTTCCACATCCTCCGTTTCCACTTCCAGGGCCTTGGCCGCCGTCAAACAGCGGTGTCCCAAAGCCACCTCAGCAGCCACCTGCAACTCTACCGGCACCGGCAACTCGTCGCGGTGGAAAGCCATCATCACCCCGTAATTTTCGCGGTAAACCTGAGTGTAAAGCTGATCCAACCGAGTCAAATTTTCCTGACTCAGCAACTGCACGATCCGGTGGCGTTCCTCAGCAAATAAATCCCGCAAGCTAAAGGACTGATCCCCAAACAGCCGCACCATTTCCAGAATCGCGTGGGCCGCCGAAGCTTCTTGCATAACTCCAAACAACCGCTCTTTCAGCATAGTGTAAGACCGGCGGCTGCCAAAAGGCTGAATGCAGCAGTGGAAGTCCCAGCCGCCGAGGTGGAACGCAGCAAACACATAAACCTCTGTTTCCCGCGTAATTTCCGAGGTTAACTGCAATTGACCCACAGCCAGAGTCATCGAGCCCATGCGCTGAATTTGGAAATCTTCCTGCAGGGCCTGATAGCAGTAAACTCGCTGTTCGCGGGGATATTTGGCAAACAGAGAACTGATCGCGTAGTGGGCTGCCACTTGTCGGAGACTAATTTGGGCTGTCACCACGAGTTTGCGGTAAACTTCGGCCCCTGTTTTGAAATAGTCAACGTTGCTGGGTACGAAGGCTAGTCGATCGACAAAATCCTTTTCTAGCTGGACGCCGGTAACTTCGCCCGCCAATTCCAGCGCCCGGGCCGCGTAGCGCAGAATTTGCACGCCTTCTGGCCGCGAAATTTCTTCAAAAAACCAGCCGCAGCTAGTGAACATTAACAGGGTGTGGCGCTGCATTTCCAGCAGCCGCAGGGCGTCCACCTGTTCTCCGGCATCGAGGGGGCGCACTTGATGGCGTTGGAGGAAACTGTCAACATTAGTGGGAGATCGATCCCGGATGACCTCAATATATTCATCTCTGGCTTTCCAGGGATCGCACAACAGCTTGCGCCCCGCTTCTTCGTAAATCGGAATCAGTCGATCGCGCAGCCAATTGAGAGTATCCCGCAGAGGGCGGCGCCATTTTTGGTTCCACTCGCCGCCGCCACCGCAGCCGCAATCTTCTTGCCAGCGATCGACCCCGTGAGAGCAACTCCAGGCCGTCACCGGTTTGAGTTCCACTTCCCAAGCGCTGGGATTTTGACTTAAATAATGAGCAAAATTCGTCACCGTCCAGCCGCGGCGGGGAAACTCTTCTGTGAAGGCGTAGGCGAGGCATTTTTCGGTACTGTGTTTGTGGTGGCCGAAAGTTTCGCCGTCCGTCGCCACGCAGATTAATTGAGCCGGTCGGTGGTCTCCCCGCACTGCTTGACCCAAGCGCCCCACCAAGTGGTGGCTGCTGCTGAGAACGTCGTTGAAGCCCATATCCCGCGAGATCGGGCCATCGTAGAAAAAGATATCGATGTAGGGAGTGTTAGCAGGTGGCGCTGCAGAATTTTGGGAGTGCTGGCGGCCAAAATAGTGAGTGCTCAGCGGCGAGAGTTGGTGGTCAGCCATCAACCGCATTTCTGGTTTCAAATAGCAGCGGTACGGGCGAGTCGGATCGATTTGACCCCCGCCGACTTCGTGCCATTCGGAATTTTCCGCTGGTTCCCCTTCGTGGTTTTGCCCGATTAGCGGGCGGCAGCGTTCGGCTTGGGAGGGGGCTAAGACAATGAAGCGGATGCCTTCAGCGACTAAAACTTCGAGGGTGGCGTAGTCTACGGCGGTTTCGGCGAGCCACATTCCTTCGGGATCGCGATTGAATCGGGATCGGAAATCTGCGATCCCCCAGCGAATTTGGGTGTATTTGTCTCGCTCGTTAGCCAGCGGCATGATGATGTGATTGTATACTTGGGCGATCGCGTTGCCGTGACCGTTGAGCCGCTGACAGCTTTTGCGATCGGCTTCCAGAATCCGCTGGTAGACTTCCGCGTCGTAGCGTTCCAGCCAGCTCATCAGGGTCGGCCCGATGTTGAAGCTCATATACTCGTAGTTGTTGACGATCCCCGCGACTTCGCCGCGATCGTTGAGTATGCGGGCAAAGGCGTTGGGGCGGTAGCACTCGATGTCAATGCGTTCGTTCCAGTCGTGGGCTGGAGAGGCGCTGGCTTGGCGTTCGATCGCGTCCAGGTAAGGGTTTTCCCGGGGTGGCTGGTAAAAGTGACCGTGAACCGTCACGCACACCCCAGTTGCTGCAGCCACGCTGGTTTGGGTTGCAGCCGTTACGGTTGGCGAAGACAAAGGCAGCACATCGGATTGAGTAGTAGAAATCGAAACCATGCGATCGAATCCTCAAGTAGTTAAAGACAATAAAACCAGCCTAATTAGAAACTGAAACCTTACGCAGCAAGAGTTACAGCTAGGCATCTGTTAGGACTAAATTTGGCTGACAAGTTTTGATACATTTGTAGTATTGCGAGCAAAGCATTCGTTCCAAGATGCCAACCGTCGATCCCTGGGTTTTTTGCCAATGCTTTGCTGTTGAAAGAGTTAAAAAAGGTAGCTTTTGCTGCTTTTTGGCACTTGCGACCCATTTCGGGTTCGTGCTTGCAGCGCTGCTCATTGAGAGTTTGATTTACCTTGCTGGATTGTAAAGTCTTATTCATTAAATAGCAAGTTTTCGCCGGAAAAATTTAAAATTTGGCGATCGACCGAGGGCGGTTGTGCGGATAAATTTAACACAAGAGCGAGACTATTTTGCAGGCAACGCTTTTGCTGAGGGGTCTGCTGTACCTCGTTGCTGTACTGTTGCTGTCCTCCTCCCGAAAGTTAATCGGTCTTTTGATAGTTGTCGAGCGCCTACAATTACCTCCTAAGTTTTAATTTCCTCTTTTCACACGACCAATTTTACCTCTGTTACTCCTTGGCGCAATTCATACTGTCCTTTCACCCAAAATTGTTGAATGTTTTTACCCAGGAATGGAGCAAGTTGCATCATCAATAAACGCAATAATCCATTTGTTCGCAGTTGTTCGCCTTTCCACGCTTCTTGTGCTTGAAGTTGTTGGGCGCGAATAATTTCGGGTTCGCGTTCGGCCTGAATCCGGGATAATGCTAAGTCAAGAGCCTCGTAATTAGCCCCTGCTTTCAATAAAGGTACAAGGTGATTGGCCGCAACAATTACATCGCGCAAAGCCAAGTTAATTCCTTGAGCGCGAACCGGAGACATGGGATGTGCAGCATCCCCCAAAAGTATGATTCCTGGTCGATGCCAGTGCGGACAGCGACCAACCACAACAGATAATCGCATCGGAGATTCGATCGTATCGGCACAGTTGCGGAAATGTTCTGCCATCCACGCAGGAGATAGCGATGCGAAAGTTTCTGCCCAGTCTGTGTGTTTCCGATCCGTTTTGTCCTCTGCCGATAGCACCCAAGCCAGATGAAGTTTTCCTGATTCTGCCCCATGAAAGACACTAAATCCGCTACCGCCATTCAGGATGGAATAAAATACATTATCCGCCACAAACCGAGGATGAGCGGCAAGTTTAAACCACAGAACATCTATACTATTCTGCTGTTTTACTAACTCTAATTCTGCACGTTGTCGTACAACCGAGTTTCTACCATCTGTACCAATCACAAGTGCAGCAGGAATCTCTCGCCCATCTCCTAGCTTTACACCCGCAATGCGATCGTTGCTGTACAGTAAATCTTTTACGGGAACACCTGGGATAAATTCAAACTCTGGATGCAACTGAGCTTCTGAAATTAGTGTTTCCAGCAAAGGCGGTTGCGATACCAGCGTACAAGGTCGATTTGACCCCATTGGCTCATCAACTCGAAATAGTTGCCGATCGCCCACAATGAACTCCCAGGCATCAATTTGTCGGTGTGGAACACCTTCGAGCATTGGGGATAAGCCCATTTGTGCGATCGCATCCAATCCGCTGGGCATCAATCCTTCACCGCGAAACACTCGATACGAATCTTTTGCAGCCTCAATCAATGTTGTGCGAATACCTCGTTTTACCAGCAGCAAAGCAAGTCCCGCACCAGTTGGCCCCGCTCCGACAATTACAACTTGTGTCATTTGGTATTTTCCATTGCTTGTTGCGGATATTGAGATGCGAACAGAGGTGGTTAAAGGATGCGCGACGCTCTATTAGACATCTCCCCTAATTATCGTGGAACAGGCATCCTGCCTGTTCAAAACCTGCTTTTTAGGAGAAGTCTCTTAATCCCAGCTATTTCTGGAGTGCCTGTTGAAAAGTCTTAACTGCATCAACATGATTCACCATATTGATGCAGCGTAACAACAAATCCAGATCGATTCCTTTCACTTCCTCACTACTAGAAACCTTTTCATAGTGAAGCGCATCGCCCTCTCCCCGCAGGTGATAAACCTCTAACAATCCATCTTCCCAGAACCACACTTCCTTTATCTTCAGCCGCTTGTATGCCTCCAGTTGGTTGATGCCACCACTGGAAAACACGACCTCGATCGCCAAATCGGGTAGCCTGCGACCAGGAGCAAGTTTATAAGATTTATCGGCCTCTCGCTTGACTTTACCCGTTTCACTTTCCAGAGTCATTGAGCCAGTTGGAGTAAAGTCAAACCCCGCCATCAGCAGGTAAAGCTCCAACAATGCACCAATTCTTTCTTTAACGGTTTCGTGGGGTTCTCCAGGCATTAGTTTAATCTCCAAAACTCCATCCAGGAAAGAAAGTCGATATCCTGGACGGTCTAACAATTGCTCAACTGCTTTGAACTCTCTCCAAGTGAGTCCCTCAAACAGAAGGGGTGATTCTTTTCTGGGTGGTGCGATGATTGCTGCAGTCATCAAAATTGCTGGGTTAGAAACCCCGTCCTTCCAGGACGGCTTTACATTAAATCAAAACCCCTTTCGGAGCGGAGGGGTATGGTTGCCCCTCCATTGGAGATATGGTTGTCTCCATCCCATTTTTGGGTAACGTTAGCTTGTCGGTCAAAGTTTTAAGAGCTTGCGCGGGCCCAAAGCACTGTAAAGCGTGACCTTAGAACTGTTTAACCTTGAGCGATAGAGCCCAAAACTAGCTACGCATTCTCCGGTATCGTGACTCAACAAACATAGTCCGCTTGCGGACTTAGGCTGGTCAGAACGGCTTGTTAGATTTCTCTTCCAAGCCTCATGCCTTTAGGCTGAGGTTCCTGACTTGATTCTCCAGTCTATTTCCCGATGAGAAACGAGCGGGTTTGGAGGGCGATTTGTTTATTATAACTTTAAGTAGCTTTCTCCACTGTAAATCCGATTTCTTGCCCGTAGGATAGTTCCAGCGTGTGACCGTCCGGGTCTCGCAAAAAAGCCCAGTAGCCGATCGGATATCCAGCTTCTTTTGCTTCCTCAAGCAGCAGGCCTTCTTGACGTGCTTTGTCGCAGAGTTCGTCCATATATTCGCGGCTTTTGCAACCTACTCCGAGGTGTGCCCAGGGAGACAGAACGGGATGTACGGAGTCTGTTTGAATTAGCACAATTACAAAAGGGCGACTGCGGTCCGAAAGCCAGACCACAGCAACACCAGTTTCTGCATCGATGCGGCGGTGAACGACCTGCATTCCAGCATACTTGGAGTAGAATTCGATAGTGCGATCGACATCGGAAACGGGCAGTGCGATGTGTGTGAGACCGATATCACTCATATGTTATGTTGCTTTAGTCATATTAGGCTTAACATCAATAATTGCAACTTCCAATATCATAATCTTAATAATACCAATTCACTATGAAGATACACTAAATGAGGCTGATGTCTTTCTGGTTGGAACTATATTTTTAACGTTATATTAAATGCAGCTTCATAGTGAATTGGTAGTATTATGTATAGCTATACTTGCAGAAGGGCAATATTTAAAGATTATATCACTGAACGAATATCTGAAAAAACGATCGCGCAGAAATAGTCAACTTTGCTCTCAAGACAATGCGGAACCTGATGCGATCGATCGGGTAGAATACAAAAATCTATTGAGCCGATCGGCTAAACAAATCGCTCTCTTAGTTTGTCACATCCGTGAAAGCCGCAATGCAGCGATAGAGCCCCATCCTCCACCCCCAGCTTTAAGCAAACACCCAAATCCCTCACCCTCACCCTTTTTTTCATTTGGTCACAGGCTATGATTGACGGTTGGCAGCTTTTGAGAATCTAAATGCTAAACACAAATACAATTATTTCCAGCCTGCTGTTATTTATCCCAGTTTCCATCGCCGGACACTTTCTCGGCTGGGAATCCTCCACAATCTTCATCACCTCGGCTTTAGCCATCATCCCCCTAGCCGCCTGGATGGGGACGGCCACCGAAGAAATCGCCGTCGTCCTCGGTGCCAATTTGGGGGGTTTGCTGAACGCTACCTTCGGAAATGCCACGGAACTGATTATCGGCATCGTCGCCCTCAACGCCGGACTAATAGATGTTGTCAAGGCCAGCATCACCGGTTCAATTATGAGCAACCTGCTGCTGGTGATGGGATTGGCGATGCTGCTGGGCGGCTTGCGCTACAAAGAACAAGATTTTCAGCCGACAGTCGCCCGGTTGAATGCTTCAGCGATGAACTTAGCCGTAATTGCCATTTTGGTGCCAACTGCAGTTAATGCCACCTCTATTGGCATCCCTGCGGCAACTATGCAGAACCTCTCTAGCGCTGTTGCTGTAGTGCTGATTGTCGTCTACGTGCTGACGCTGCTGTTTTCGATGAAAACCCACAGTTATCTGTACGATGTAGGGGTGGCAGAAATAGAAATGCTGGAAGATTTAGCCGAAAATAACTTAGCACCAGACAGTCCTGACCACAAAGTCAATCTGCCGCTGTGGATTGGGGTGCTGTTGGCCTGTACCCTGATGGTAGCTGTCGAGTCAGAACTGTTGGTGGGTACTCTCGAAGAAGCGACGGCGCGTTTGGGGCTGACATCACTGTTTACCGGGGTGATTTTAGTGCCGATTATTGGCAATGCGGCCGAACATACGACGGCGGTGACGGTGGCGATGAAAAATAAAATGGATTTGTCGGTTTCTGTGGCCGTGGGTTCGAGTTTGCAAATTGCTTTGTTTGTTGCCCCGGTGTTGGTTTTGGCAGGTTTTGTCTTGGGCAAACCGATGGACTTGAATTTCAACCCGTTTGAACTTGTAGCAGTTGCGGTGTCGGTGCTGATCGCAAATTCTATCAGTTCTGACGGCAATTCTAACTGGCTCGAAGGTACTTTGCTGTTGGCAGCTTATACGGTTTTGGCGCTGGCGTTCTACTTCCATCCGGTAATTGAGGGACTTGTTTAAAACGCTTTCTTATCGGGAAGGAAGAGGGAAGAGGGAAGAGGGAAGAAGGCAGATTTTTTCACTCCCTCACTCCCCCACTCTCCCACTCTCCCACTCTCCCCCTCGCCCACTCTCCCCCTCGCCCACTCTCACTTATTTCTGGGAGAATGGTGGTTGCGATCGTACAATTGAAATGTGGCAGCTCTCTAGTTATTAGTTCTGGTGTGTTTGTACATTATGTGCTCTCATCAGGGATTTGTGACCTCGATCGGCTGTGACAAACAACAAAACCTTTGGCCTCAACCCGATCGTTAGAGCGCAGTGCCCCCGGTTCTACAAAAACACGGGATGCTGAAGTCAAGCCAGACTAAAGCCTCCCTTGACTTCAGAAACGCTGCAAGATTTCAATCAAGGGTGCTCATGAGTCTTTTACTAGGTGTGCTACGATCGTCATAAGTTGAAAATTGAGTCTGACTAGACAACGTAAAACATCGTACTCTTATTGTTGAGTACGTCGTTTCACAAACACGGTGTTGCCGTCTAGGAAAACTCATATTTGAACAAAAACCGCACTAGATAAAGAGGAGTAATCAAATACGGTATGCCATACCGAAATTAACGATTTTAGAGAAGACACCTCTAATGCGGATCGAGTAATCTTGTCAAGGCAAGTAACGCAACCTGAATCAAAAATCTCACTCACCAAGAGTGCACAGAGGTTAATCTAATCGCTTAATACTTGATTAAACTTCCTCCGAGCTACTTATGACCAGCATATTGACAGAGGCGCAGTTGTGTGCAAAATTCTCAGAATAATGCCCAAAATCTGCAGGAAAAATTTTCTGGAAGACTAAACGACGGTGGATTTAAAACTGACCAGCCTATAAAAAGGTCGAACGGGATACCACGATTCGTTAAATTGGTTGAAAATAATGGTTAAACAATGGCTAAAAGCTTCCACAATAATAAATAGTTGTACAGACTTCAAAAATAGGGTGCTGCTCCACCCGAATTTACGCCTGTGGACAAGTAAGAGCCGACTCTCTTGGCAGAAGCAGGAATCAGACCCTCTAGAAAATACTTCTAGTTGAATGGTGAAGCTTAGATAAGTTTAGCCAAGTTTTGTAGAGCAGTGTCAAAGTAAAACTTGATAGAGCAACCTCAATCAGGGTTATGTGGCTTCTGTGAGTTATTGCCTCAATCCCAAATGCCCGAATCCCTCCGATCCAGCCAACTCTGGCAAATCCGCGTGTATCCACTGCGGGTCAGAACTTTTGTTGCAAGGTCGATATCGGCTAGTCGCGCCTCTCGGAGGCGGCGGCTTTGGCAGAACATTTGAAGTGGACGACAACGGCGCCCGAAGAGTGCTCAAAGTCCTGCTCAAAGAACATCCCAAAGCTGTAGAACTGTTTAAGCAAGAAGCCGACGTATTGGTCAGGCTCAGACATCCAGGTATTCCAAAAGTCGATCGCGACGGTTATTTTATATTTACGCCAGCTAACAGCACAGAGGTTTTTCACTGTCTGGTGATGGAGAAAATTGCTGGGGCCAATTTGCAAGACTGGCTGAAACACCGGGGCCGCCCCATCAGTCAAGAACAAGCTGTGAACTGGCTCAAACAACTGTCGGAAATTTTAGACCAAGTTCACCGCCTCAACTATTTCCATCGGGATATCAAGCCGCACAATATTATGTGCAAGCCAAACGGGCAGTTAGTGCTGATTGACTTCGGGACTGCTCGGGAAGTGTCGGCGACTTATTTCGCTAAGGTGGGCCAGGGGCAAAATGTGACTGGTATTGTTTCCCCCGGCTACACGCCGCCGGAACAAACTAATGGCAAGGCTGTTCCGCAGTCGGATTTTTTTGCTCTGGGGCGCACTTTTGTTTATTTGCTGACTGGAAAGCCGCCGACTGCGTTTCCAGAGAACCCGCGCACGGGCAGATTAATGTGGCGCAAAGGAGCTCCTCATGTTTCCGACGCCGTGGCTAATGTAATCGATTATCTGATGGCGCCTTTTCCGGGCAATCGACCTCAAAGTCCCCAGATGGTTTTGCAGTGCTTGGAGGAAATTAATCTCGACGGCGGGGAAACTCAGTTGCCCACTCAGTTGCCGACGACGGGGCAAACTAAAATTCGCGCAACTGCCGGGGAGGCGGGGGCGAAGAAGCAGACTTCTGTAAACCGCCTCAGACCTCTGAATTCGGGATTGAACAAGACCGAGAAAGATGTTTTTGATTGGAAAAAGAAGTTGCTGGCGGGCACGGCTGTTTTGATGGTGAGTATTGGCGCGTCTCAAATTTACGGTTCGCTGCGTTACGGGGTGTTTCCAGCAAACCCGGTGTGGCTGCTTTCTACTTTACCTAGCACTCATTTTTTGCAAAGAAGTCTGGATAATGTCGGGAGTGTAAATGCGATCGCCCTGTCCCCGGACGGTCAAACTTTGGTGAGCGCAAGCTTTGGGACGATTAGAATTTGGAATGTGAGGACGGGACGCCTGGTGCGGACTCTCAATTCGGTGCATTCTAAAAAATCGGTCAACACGCTGGCGGTGAGCCCGAACAGCTCGATTTTGGCCAGCGGCGGCGGCGACAAGAATGTGATTCTCTGGGATTTGAAGACGGGGCGACGGATGCGGACGATTGCGGCTCACACAGCCGCCGTCAACGCGATCGCTTTTAGCAGGGACGGTCAAACTCTCGCTAGCGGCAGCGATGACAAAACTATTCGCTTGTGGAACGTCAGAACCGGCAGCAGGTTGCGGACTTTGAGCGGCCACGCCGGAGGAGTAAACGCGATCGCTTTGAGCCGGGACGGTAAAACTCTCGCTAGCGGCAGCCAGGACAAGACTGTGCGTTTGTGGAATCTCGGTACCGGAGAAGTCAGAAGAATTATCACAGGTCACGGGGGCCCGGTTAATGCTGTGGCTTTTAGCCCGAACGGGCAAATTGTGGCTACTGCTAGCACCGACAATACGATCCGTTTGTCGAACGTGCAAGACGGGAAGCGCACCCGCACTTTTAAAGGGCATGCGAGCTGGGTGAGGACGATCGCCTTTAGCGCGGACAGCCGCACTTTGATCAGCGGGGGCGGAGATATTATAGTTTGGGATTTGAAGACGGGAAAAGAAAGAAGCAGTATTTCGGGTCACAGTCAGTTTGTGAGTTCTGTTGCTATTTCCAGAGATAGCAAGACTTTTGTGAGCGGCAGTCCCGATCGCACGATTAAGATTTGGCGAATGCCATAGTTCTACTATTTTAGATTTTAGATTTTAGATTGAAGAGTCGAGGCGAGCTAGAAATCCCATCCCGACTCCGACGTGGAAGTCTGGGCCTTGCCCGCCCTACAACTGTTATACCATTTCTCTAAAATCCTGCAACACTCTTCGACCCCCCCTAGCCCCCCCGCTGCATTGCGGGGGGAACAAGAATACTGTTGCATTCTTTTTTAAAATTGGTATTACTTGCCGCAATTGGCAAAAGTAGAAAACAGGTTAAATTCTGTAACCCTCCACGCTTGCCATGTCTGCGCGCCCGCAAAAAGACTGTACCTAGTTATGCTTTTATCGCTGTCAACATAACTTTGCCAACTTAATGAAGCAACAGTTGGATACTGGGCTGGAAACTCCCCTGGTATAGGACTTACTTGCGAGCTCATGTTCCATCCTACTTGCTTGCTAAAATCTTGAATTTGACCTTCGCAAGTGCGACAGTTAGAACCGCCGACTTTCTGCCAAATCTCTAACTGTGGAGTCAATCCATATTTGCCGTTGCTCGATTGCATCCACATTTGATCGATCGCGCGGAGGTTCGGACAAGACAGATTGGCGGGGTTGTTGCGGATCAGAGAGACTGTTTCTTGATCTGCTTCGTACCATTTTTTGGCTTCTAATAAGGATTGAAGTTTGCTAAATTCGCTGTTGCTTTCTTGTGAATTAGCGGTAAATGCTGGTTGCAAAACTGCCAGAAATGTGCCTATTAATGCGAGTGATTGTTTGCCAAGTTTAATCATGTTCCCTGAGTAAAAGTGATTTAACAAAGGACAGTTTACCATCTATAGACCGTGTTTGCTTGCCTCTCCAATCAGATTCAAACCCCCTAAATTACTCTTAAAAAATGGGACTTTGACGCTCATTCTCCCCCCTTATTAAGGGGGGCCGGGGGGGATCTCCGGGGAAAGAAAACACGCCCTAGACCGAGATGAAATCTTCAGAGCCGATGAAATTGGGAGCAACGCCTGTCAAAGCAGCTAAAACTTCACCGCTGCTGGCTACTGTAATTAATGTGCCGTTAGTTCCAGGGGAAATTGATAGCTGTCCGAAGGTCAAGCCATTGATTAATTGCACGGTATCTTGAGAGTTGGTGAAATCAGAGATTGTATCAACTCCCAATCCCGCACCTAAAACAAATACATCGTTGCCCGCGCCGCCGACGAGAATATCGTTTCCTAAACCGCCGTTGAGAGTGTCAAAACCTTTGCCGCCAGACAGGTTGTCGCTGCCGCCTCCCCCGACAAGGATATCGTTGCTTCGCAAACCCGTAAGTGCGTCATCGCCGTCTAAACCGTTGATATTATCGCTGCCGGGAGTGCCTATCAGGTTGTCGTTGCCGTTCGTGCCGTTGATGGCGTTTGGAGAGTTATTGATGCCGCCTGAAGCGTTGCCGGTGTCAGAAACGAAGATGTCGGTGGTGTTGTTGGTATCTCCCGGCACGAGGTTGGCGGCGTTAGAATCAAACGTCACTTTCTGCCCGTTGGCCGAGATGGAGGTAGAGAAGGAGATGTCGTTCCCCTGATTGCCTGCTGAGTCAACTGAGACGCGGGTGGTTGTGTTGGCGCGCGTGTCGCGCACGAAGATGTCGCGACTACCGTTAGTGTCACCAGGCACGAGGTTGGCGGCAGCAGAATTAAACGCCACAAACCGCCCGTCGTCGGAAATAGAGGCAATCGCGAAGGAATTGTTGTTCGCCTGATTACCTGCTGAGTCAACAGAGACGCGGGTAGTGGTATTGGTTGACAAGTCCCGCACAAAGATGTCGGTGTTATTGTTAGTGTCTCCCGGTACTAGGTTGGCTGCTATAGACGAAAACGCCACAAACCGCCCGTCTGCCGAGATGGAGGGGAACCCGGACAACCCGTTCCCCTGATTGCCTGCTGAGTCAACAGAGGCGCGGGTGATGGTATTGGTTAATAAGTCGCGCACGAAGATGTCGGTGCTACTGTTAGTGTCTCCCGGCACGAGGTTGGTGGCATCAGACGAAAACGCCACAAACCTCCCGTCACCGGAGATGGAGGTAGAGATGGAATTGTTGTTCCCCTGATTGCCTGCTGAATCTACAGAGACGCGGGTGGTGGTGTTGGTTGACAAATCGCGCACGAAGATGTCGTCCCTAATGTTGGTATCCCCCGGCACGAGGTTGGATGCTGTCGATACAAACGCCACAAACCGCCCGTCTGCCGAGATGGAGGGCTTGCTCAAGGGGGGGTTGGAGATACCATTCCCCTGATTGCCTGCTGAGTCAACAGAGACACGGGTGGTGGTGTTGGAGCGCGTGTCGCGCACGAAAATATCTCGGCTGCCATTAGTGTCTCCCGCTACTAGGTTGGCTGCATCAGATGCAAACACCACAAACCGCCCGTCGCCGGAGATGGAGGGAACGTAGGATTCGCCGTTCCCCGGATTGCCTGCTGAATCCACAGAGACGCGCGTGGTGGTGTTCGTTAATAAGTCGCGCACGAAGATGTCGAGGCTAGCGTTACTGTCTCCCGGCACGAGATTGGGGGCACGAGATGCAAACGCCACAAACCTCCCGTCACCGGAGATGGAGGGATCGCCGGAGCCATTGTTCCCCTGATTGCCTGCTGAGTCAACTGAGACGCGAGTAATGGTCATAAGCCCTGATATTTAAGAGTACAAGTTTGGATATCCCTGCGGTTGATGGAAATTATTCAATAAGCAGCTCTCAAAGTCAATTCATAAAAGTCATAACTTTGAGTTCATAAAAGCCATATTTATCAACAAATGTTACCAACACTCGACAAAATAGCCAAACTCATATGCAGTCAGCGAGCGAATGATACTTGCTCCAGAATTAAGGAAGTTTTCTGTATGGCCAAATCTAATAACTAATTCCCCGCCCGTTTTTGGCAAATTCCTCAACAGTTTGCTGGGACAATTCGTGGACTGTCAATGCCTGCAACAGGTCAAAAGGCAATGTCAAATGATGTGCGCCAGCTAATAAAGTCTTTACCGCTTCTTCCGGCGATTTAATGCTAGCTGCCAAAATCTCCGTATTAGTTCTCTGCAACACATTTGCCATATCCCGCACTAAGGCAAAACCGTCTCCCAACAATCTGGTGGCGCGATTCACGTAGGCGATCGCATATTTTGCCCCCGCTTCTGCTGAGACAACTGCTTGTGAGGCGCTGTATATCGCCGTCACCGCGCAAGGAATTTCCGGTGACAAATGCGCGACTGCTTGGAAACCCGCAGCCGTTGCGGGAACTTTCAACACTGTTTGCTGTCCAATTAATTCAAAAGCCGCTTTTCCTTCTGCTACCATGCCATCAACATCAGATGCCATTAGCTGATAATACACTTCCCCAGGAATCAGTTGTGCCAGTTGTTTAAGGGTTTGCTCAGGAGGTAACTCGCTTTTTGCCAAAAGTGTCGGATTAGTAGTAATTCCCGCTATCCATCCGAACTTGCTCGCCCGTGCGGCTTCCGCTACAATTGCAGTATCAACATAAATGGCCATCGGCTCTACACCTTCAGTTTGTTAATAATTTCCAGACACTTGCTTTCAGATTGAGATAAATCCGAGCAAAATTAATTGTTAAGCTTTAACAATATCAGAATCTCGGAAATATTACTGTTAAGTAAATCTAACAATTCAGTGATGTGCATCATCGGTAGTAGTGCGTGATTTTTGAATTTAACAGGACTTAGGCTCAGAAATCCCGTTTATTACAAAAAATTGGTGGAGGACGACCTATCTGTGAATAAATCAGCTTTATGAGGAAAATTGGCTAAGTGCTATTTAAGATAGCTAACAACTGAAATCAAAACTTTTAAGTCAGTTGGTAACTGCGATTGTCGGATAAGGAAAACTTGACTCGCCAAATCCCGGATACAAAGAAATTACATTTGTATTAAGGGTTATATATGCAATAACTCCAGGATGTGACTCAGAAAATGACAGAAGAAAAAAATCAGCAGCCACAAGTCAGCCTTGAGACATCTTCTGAACAACCTCAGTTGGAACAGTCAGCAGAAACCGCTGAAGAATTATCGATAAATCTTAAGTCTGAAACTCTGGCTCAATCAGTTGAAAATAACGCCGAAGACCGTTTGAAGGCTCTAGGCCGCTTAATGATGGTGAGCCTAACGTGGTCGCTGGCGGGACTTTCCAAACGCGAGTAAGTTATGGAACACTACCGCAACGGGCAAGTTATGATTTGTGAGTTTTGTTGTAAGTTTTGTTTAACTCAAAACTTACCACTCCCGGACTTACATGATGTCCGGTTAGTTGTAAGAAAATCCGTTTTTAGTGAAGACTTTAGTTTGTGTTTTAAGGACTAAAGTCTTCAACAGATCACTCATATCATGTCCGAGCGATTAACCATAATATCCTGGTCGGGGCGGGTTTTTGAGATTGTCCTTTGTTGGCAGGTATTGTTGGTGAACCCGCCCCTACAAAAATCACGATCGCTCGACCGGACATGATATCATAACTTTTCTTTAATTCCTTCAAACGGCCCCAAAAAAGTCGGTTCGGGACGGGTAACGCGCACTTCCCAAAGTGCTTTGATGACTGCCAAAAATTCGCGAAAACTGTAGCGAATCATGCCCTTTTGGGGAAATTTGCCCCAATCCGGCGTTCCTAAGCCGATCGCCTCTATTCCCAATCGGCGGCAGGTATAAACAGCGCGGGCTAAGTGAAATTTTTGGGTAACTAAAACAGCCTGCGTTATGCCAAAAATCTCTTTCGCCCGGTAGCAACTTTCATAGGTGCTAAATCCGGCATAATCGAGAACGATATTATTAATCGGTACGCCCTGGGCTTCGGCGTAGTCCTGCATTGCTTGGACTTCGTTGTAATCGACGGTGCTATTGTCTCCTGTCATCAAAAGTTTGTCCACTCGCCCCGCTTTGTACAAATCGACGGCTGCTTGCACTCGATCGGCTAACATGGGGCTTGGAGTGCCGTCTTCCCAAAGTCCGGCACCAAAAACTATAGCAATGGGTTCAGCAGGCACGTTAGCTATATCGCTGTGGCGGTAGTTGCGGGTAACAAATCGGACGTAGTAGTTGAGGGCTAGGGGTGTGAGCACTGAGGTTAATATTAACAGCCCGATGGCAAAGCGCCATTGAAATATAAAGGATTTAGGCAACATAAATTCAAGTTAACTTCCTATATAATTACACGAACAGGCATCTGCGCGGGTGTAAAAATTGTCTAGTTACCTAATTTACATTATTATATTGAAAAAAATATGATTCACCAACAGCCCAACTTTGAATTGCTGGAATCATTTTTATGGGAACCCAAAAACGGCTATTTTTTGCTAGACAGACATCTTCAAAGATTAGAGCGATCGGCTGATTATTTTAATTTCCCTCTATCGCTAACAGAAACAAGCAAAGCTTTACAAGCATTAAGTATGACTTGCCGATCAGTCAAACACAAAATACGGTTAACAATATCTTGTGATGGTAAAATAACATTACAAGCTCAGACACTAGATAGCGGTATCTTAAAAATCGGTGCATCTGTGGGAATTGCCCGCCAACCGATCGACTCTCAAAACCCATTTCTTTACCACAAGACAACTTACCGATTGCCTTATACAATGGCTTTGGAGTCGCAGCCCCAATATCAGGATGTCTTTCTGTGGAATCAAGATGGAGTGATCACCGAATCCACGATCGCCAATATCGCGATCGATACACCCGCAGGTCTAATCACACCTCCCCTCAAGTGCGGTTTATTACCGGGGACGTTTCGTTGTCAACTTTTAGAGGAGGGAAAAATCAGAGAAGAATTAATTACCTTAGATGATTTGCGCCGTACCGAAACTCTATTTCTCATTAACTCCGTTAGGGGTTGGATGCGCCTCAAAAAAGAAGCAAGCCGAGATGTTTGGAAAGTTGTCAGTAATTACTGAGATAACGCTTTCAATAGATTTTAGGAGGGTGCGAACTGTGCACCTTACTACAGAATTGACATTTTGCGTAATTCCTGAAAGTGTTAACCAGAGTGCAATCTATTATGAAAAAAATACAACCTTGGCATTGGCGACAGCTTCCCCTAAATCAGCGCAGCGGATCGGAGATTTTTCAAATTTTATTTCTCGGTAAAACCGCCGACAGTGCAAGCTCTATATCGGATTGTTCCCCCCGCGATATGGCTGTTCTGCTAGAAAGTCCAGTTACATCTTCTACTAACTTAGCACGATATTCTATTTGTGCAGGTTCTCCCCGGATAATTGATGGTCAATCTCAGCTATGGACACCGCCAGTAGGTGAGATTTTACCTTTTTTGCGCGCTCTTGTGGACTCTCAAAAGCAAAATTTAGCAGTGGATGTACCGCCGGAAATTCCTTTTACGGGGGGTTGGTTGGGATGGCTAGGTTATGATTTAGCATGGGAAATCGAACACCTGCCCCAACTCAATACCGATCCGCTTCCTTTCCCGGTTAGCTGTTGGTACGAACCAGAATCTTTTGCGGTTTTAGACCATCAAACGCAAATTCTCTGGTTGGCTGCGAGTCAACCTTCTCACCTCGATGTTATGCAGCATCAATTAGAGCAAACTAAGCCAGAAATAATCGAGAATAATTTACCGGAAAATTATCAACAAAATTCGGCTACTCCTATTTTCCAATTATCTCAGAGTGAGTATAAAGAAATAGTGCGGAAAGCTCAGAAGTATATTCATGCGGGCGATATTTTTCAGGCTAATTTATCTTTGCGGTTTGAAGCCCGTACAGATTGCAGTAGTTGGTCAATTTACCGCGCTTTGCAACGGATCAATCCTTCGCCTTTTGCAAGTTATTGGCAAACTCCGTGGGGGGCGATAGTTAGTTGTTCGCCGGAAAGACTGGTTCAATTATTAGGAAACAAAGTGGATACTAGACCGATCGCGGGAACGAGACGGCGAGGTTTAACCTGCATTGAAGATGAGCAGTTAGCACAGGAATTAATAGAAAATATCAAAGAAAGAGCCGAACATATTATGTTAGTTGACTTAGAGCGCAACGATATCGGGAGGGTGTGTGAATGGGGCTCGGTAAAAGTTAACGAATTTCTGACGATTGAACGCTACAGTCACGTGATGCACCTCGTCAGTAATGTTATCGGTACATTAAGAGGAGATTGCGACGCGATCGACTTAATTCGAGGGGTATTTCCGGGCGGTACGATTACAGGTTGTCCGAAAGTGCGCTGTCTGGAAATCATCGAAGAATTGGAACCAGTGAAGCGCAATTTATTTTACGGTTCCTGCGGTTATTTGGACTGGCGCGGCAACCTGGATTTAAATATTTTGATTCGCACCCTTTTATATGCACCAAAAAGTGACGGTACGACGGGGGGAGTTGTTTGGGGACAAGTAGGTGCGGGGATTGTTGCTGATAGCGATCCAGAAAGGGAATGGCAGGAGTCGCTGCATAAAGCTCAAGCTCAAGTTAATGCTTTGAAATTAGCAGAAATATTTGATTATAGCCTTTCTCAGTAACATGAGGTGTTCTTGGGCATTGGCCAAACAGGGCATTGGGCATTGGCCAAACAGGAAGAGTACCTTACTTTCCTGAGAACCGCTATAGTTTTTTTAGCGATCGCACTGTGAGTCATATCAATTCCGGCAGTAAGACCGGAATGATATCAAATCCGCGCTTCATCGTTGGGCGTAAAGTCGAATCCCGATGCAACAAATAATTCGCGCAATTTTCATTTTTTTTACTCACAGTCAACAGTCAACAGTCAACAGTCAACAGTCAACAGTCAACAGTCCTATGTGTATTGATTGTCCGAACCAACGGCCTGGGAAATCGAATTAAATCCTTTTTCTTCTAACTTTTGCAACAACCCTTGTAGAATCCGGCGCACCATCCAAGGCCCTTCGTAAACCCAACCAGTGTAGACTTGAATTAAACTCGCACCGGCGGCTATTTTTTCCCAAGCATCTTCGGCGGTGAAAATGCCGCCAACTCCAATTATGGGTAATTCGCCTTTTGTATATTGCCAGATAAATCGGATTACTTCTGTCGATCGCTCCCGCACAGGAAGCCCGCTAATTCCCCCGGCTTCTTCGGCGATTGGTTGGCCTGTTTCTGGCAATATTTGTGTTTTCAATCCGTCGCGGCGGATGGTGGTATTGGTGGCGATAATTCCTGCTAGTTGGTAGGTTTTTGCTAAGTCGAGGATTGATACGAGATCCTCGGACTCCAAATCCGGCGCAATCTTGACTAAAATTGGCTTGATTCCCTGATTTTCTTGTTGCAACATTTCCAAAATTGTGGTAAGCCCAGCAGCATCTTGGAGCGATCGCAACCCCGGCGTATTCGGAGACGAAACGTTGACTACAAAATAGTCGCCCCAATCTTTCAGCAGCTTAAAACTCTCCAAATAGTCGGCTGCTGCCTGCTCTAACGGTGTTACCTTAGATTTACCGAGATTGATGCCCAAGGGGAACGGAGACTGAGGCATGGGGCGCTGGGCATCGAGTGGGGACTTTTTCTGTGCTGCCTGAAACCGGGCTGCCATTGCCGCGGCTCCTTGATTGTTAAATCCCATGCGGTTGAGGGCTGCACTGTCCTCCGTCAAGCGAAACAAGCGAGGTTGGGGGTTTCCCGGCTGTGGTTGACAAGTGACAGTGCCGAGTTCGGCAAAGCCAAAGCCAAAATTTGCCCAAATGTCAGCAGCTACGCCGTTTTTATCAAATCCGGCGGCCAAGCCGACAGGATTGTTAAAGCTCAGTCCCCACAAAGATTGTTCGAGGCGAGAATCTTGGACTCCCAAAGATTTCTGCAATCGGGAGAGCATTTGGCTGGTTGCAGGGTTTGACTGGGTTCTGGCTGCAAGTTCGAGAAATTGGAGAGTGCGGTTGTGCAGCCACTCGGCATCGGTTTTCAATACGGAAAACAACAGCGGGCGTACACTTGATTGATAAATATCCAAGGATTTGTACTGGGGCAATTTACAAATTAGAAAGGAGAAGGGAAATAAAAATATTCACGAGCAGACAGTGAAGGTGAGGTTGTTACTTCAACTTCGATCGACTTTATCCAATGTTTGAGATTGAAGGATAAGTTAGACGATTATATTATAAGTTGACTCTTGGGCATTTTAATTTTTTGAATTTTTAAGCTAGTAATTTTAAATTAGACAAGGTGCGGGGAAGCTTGGAAATGGGGCAGCAGCAAAGACCAAAGGATTTAGACGAACAAATCGCGACCCTAGAGCGCGTTCTCCTGACTCTCCGAGAAGAGGAGAATGTTGAAGTGCTACTTTCAACCACACTCGGTTACTTGCAAGCGGAATTTGACTGGCCGTTGATTTGGATCGGGTTGTACGATCGACAGGCCCACAGATTGTTCGGGAAAGGCGGCATAACTCCTAACGGCGACCTGTCTTTTCTCAAACAGCGGTTTGCCCTCACTCCGGGGGATTTGCTCGAACAAGTGGTGATTCAGCTCCGCCCGGTGGGAGTCCCGGATTTGCGATCGGAAAACCGAGCCGGAGAATGGCGCAAAGCAGCTCAAACTTTCAATATTCAAGGCACGACTCTGTTTCCGCTGCGCTACAAAGACCGCTGCTACGGCGTGATTTTGCTCGGCACAGAGGTGTGGGGAGCGTCGCCAAAGTCGGGGGAAAAAACGCAGTTGGCGATCGTATTTGGAGCGCTGGCAACTGCTCTTTACCAAATAGAAAAAGACTGGCAGCGACAACAAGTTAAACACCCAGATGAGTCTCTTTTAGCGCTGATTTCGCAGTTGGGGGAATTGCGATCGCTCGACCAATACTTGCAAGCGGTGGTCGAACAAACTCATGAATTTATCGAGCCGACGCGCACCAATGTTTATTGGTTCGAGCGAGAGCGACGCTATTTTTGGCGCCGAGTCAGCAACCGCGAAGTTACTCCGGGTTTGGGCGGGCCGGGCCGACCGGCTTCGGGCATCACCGTCCAAGACTTGGGCGAATTTTATCAGGCTTTGGGCCGGGAAGAAATGGTTTGGATCGGTGAATCTCAAAGTTCTCTGAAAACTGAGCTGACGGGGCGGTTGATGCAGCAAATCCGCGCTCGCTCTCTGTTGGCTGCGCCGATTGTTTCGGAAGGGGAATTGTTGGGATTTTTGGCAGTCGAAGCCGGCGAGCCCCGGATTTGGCAAGACAATGAAAAGCATTACCTGCGGGGAGTGGCGCAGTTAGTGGCTCTGACGGCTCCTATGTCGGAGATGGAGGAGAAAATTCAACAAACTGAGATCGATCGAGATTTAACTGCCGGAATAGCTCACGCCATCTACAGCGATGCTGACTGGGAGGCGACTTTGAAACATACCGCCGAACAGTTGTGCGATCGGCTCAAATGCGAATACTTTTTGCTGCTGCTGTACGGCGAAGAACAAAATCGCTTTGAAATTGTCTGCCAACATTTGCCCCGCAATCGCAGGCCAGTGCCGTCGCCACTCAACGCCCTAGATGTGGCTGACGTGGGGCGGTTGCAAGAAAGTGCACCTCTAGCTATTGAAAATTGGGAGGAAGACGGGCGGTTGGGCGCTTGGCGGGAAGTGTTGGGGGAAGCTGGAGTGCGATCGCTTTTGGCATCGAACACTAGGGCGAAAAAGGAACAGGGAGAAAACCCCAATCTAAAATCGAAAATCGCCAAGCGCAAATCGATCGAGGGTTTGCTGGTTGTCGGGCACAGTGCAACTCGCACTTGGAGGCGATCTGAGCAAGAATTAGTTCGGCTAGTGGGCGAACAACTCGGATTGATCCTGCACTCGTGGCAGCAGAGTTCGGCAATCGACAAATATCAGCAATTTGAGCGATCGCTCAAATCGGGTTTGGCGGTTTTGCACCATTCTCCTGATGAGCAATCTGAGCAAGAGATATCTGCTGCTTCACCGCCGATGTTCCCAGAGTTGCCGCTACAAAAGCTCGATCGTAACTTTGCTCAACACGTTTCCCAGACAATTTCCTGTCCTTTAGTAGCCGTAATTACTTGGAATCCCGGTGATGAGGAAGGTTCGATCGTGGCGACGGTAGCTGCTAATCCCGTATTTGCCCTCAATCCCGAGGCGGTGATTCCTGTCCAAACAGATGCTTTGATCCAACAAACCCTGGCTGCTAACTGCGTGGTGCAACAGAGCACGAGCCAACTGCCACTGGCGACAAAGCGGTGGCTCCGCAGTCCGGGAATTGGCGAGATTATGACGGTGGCGCTGCGGACGGCCCCAGAACACGCTCCGGTGGGCATTGTGGTGGCTGCAGACGCTCCGGGCCGCCAGTGGTCGGAGTTGTCGGTGAGTTTACTCAGCTCGATGGCGTCTCAGTTGGCTTGGTGGCGCAGGTATTTGGCGGTGCAATCTGCCGCCGAGTCGCAGCGATTGGATCTGGAGTTGCTCAACTGGTACAAACAGCGCCGTTTTGAGGAGTTTTACCGCACTGTGGGAGCGGGGGTGAAGGAGTTGGGGGAGTTGAGTCAGTCGATTTTGCAGTCGGTGAAGGAGCAAAAGGATGCTCTGAAAATTTTGCGCTACCAACAGGTTTTGCGGCAAATTGGCAATGCTTTGGGGTCAACTCATTTGCTGCTGAAACAGGAACATTGGCGGCTGCACTTCGCCCAAGATGCGGTAGCTGTGAGCGCTTGGCTGAGGCGATCGCTCGATCGAACGGCCTCCCTGGTCAAACAGTCGAAAGTCTTGCTGGATGTGCACAGAGAAACTGCTGTGTCGATGCCTGCAGGTCAGACTTTGAGCGTTCGCGGGGACTGTATCAAGCTGGATTTGATCCTGTGCGAATTGCTGGCGACGGCTTGCAGGCGCTCTGCTGCTGGCGCCAAGATTGAGATTCGCTCTCAGTTGTTGGGGGAAGATTTGTTAGAATTGTCTGTGATCGATAGCGGCGCGTGCGATCGACAGTTAATTGTTGCCTTCAACGGCGGTTCCGAACCCGATATATTAGCGGTTTCTAGTTCCCATAGGTCGATCGTGCAAAATCTCTTAATTTGTCAGCGAGCAGTAGACTTAATGGGGGGAAACTTTTCTATAGAAATGTTAGAAAACAATTTAATTGTCGCTCGTTTAGTGTTGCCCCTAGCCAATTCTTAATATTGCCAAATATTGTAAAAGTTCCAAGCTGCGATCGAGGATTGTAGGGGCTGGTTTCACCAACAATAATTGCCTAAAACCCATAATTTCATAAACCCGCCCCCACCCAAGGCTAAACCGCCATCTACCTCGCTGCGATCGAGGATTGTAGGGGCGGGTTTCACCAACAATAATTGCCTAAAACCCATAATTTCCTAAACCCGCCCCCACCCAAGGCTAAACCGCCATCTACCTCGCTGCGATCGAGGATTGTAGGGGCGGGTTTCACCAACAATAATTGCCTACAACCAATAATCTCATAA
>NZ_JAUBOV010000062.1:28532-47397 GCF_036700405.1 Microcoleus sp. T3_D1 | reverse complement strand
CAGCTAGGTAAAGGTCAACCCGTAACAGGTGAGTTTAAAACTCTTCTGCCCACGGTAAATAATAGCAATACTTTCAGCAGTGTCACTGTTTTAACTCGCGGCTTGGAGCCTGGCGAACCGGAACACAGCGAGTTGATTGATGGGCAAATTAATGCCGTTGCTAAACACATTTTTCAAGAAGGAGGTGCCGTTCAGAAATATAACTCTGCAACTGGGAAGTGGCAGTCAGTTGCCCCCGAAGGAAACGATTGGATATTTAGTAACGCCGTTCCGTCTCCTCAATATGGCAAGCCATTAGTGCTGCTAGCTAATTGGGTGGATGAAATTCAACCTCACAAACTTTACAATTCGGGTTTTGCTGAGGCAGCCGCAGATGTTTTATTTGCCTCAATGGTACAACTCGATTTGGAGAAGGGCGGTTCTATCGGAAAGGAGGGTAAACTTTATGATAGTACGGGCAAGTTAATCCGCAATCAAGGAGCTGTTTTCAACTCGCCGCTACATTTTGTTGGTTTCGGTCAGGGGGCTGTTGTTAATAGTGAAATTGTCCAGCGTTTGGGTACGTTTTTACCTGATGCTGGCGGTACGAGTCGAGCAAATCGCGACCTTCAGATGACAACAATTGACCCTTACGATTACGATGCTAATTCTTTTGATGGGACTTACCTTAACATTCTCGATCCAGAAATTAAGGTGTGGAATAATGTCACTTATGCTGACAATTACTACCAAACAAAGGGTAGTGGGAATACAATTAACGGGCGGGAACTTTCTGGAACGAACTGGAAATCGGATTGGAATGTTTCACTCAATAATCTGGCTGGATTTACGCCGGATGACGGGGAAGGTGCTTCCCATCGGGATGCTTTGGCTTGGTATGCGGGAACTGCTAATCTCAATGAAAGTCGGCTTCCATCGGAGAATGGCGAAACAATTTACCGTCGCTTGGGCGATTTGGCTGAAAATAATATTACTGATCCTACTAAAACTTGGTATACTCCTGACCATACTAATGCTAGTTTTACTCAGGGCAATGAGAAAGCACCTTGGGAAGGAATTGGTACGGGTTGGTTCGACTCAGTTTTAGGGGGAGGTTCTCAATTACGACCTTATTTTGATGGTGGGAAGAAGAAGAAAAATGAGTTGGGTAACTTTGAGGATTATTTGAAGAATAATCGGGTTTCGGTTTACGAAGATAATACCTACACAGATATCACTAAGCCCTTCGGAACTCGGATGCGGGGGGACTATGCAGTTCCTACTTTGTTTAATGGGAATTTTGATGCTGTAGCGGCTAAACTAGATTCGCAACCCATTCCGGGTTGGTCTTTGTACAATGGCGACGATGAGTCCGTGTTGCAAAAATCTTTGGTGAATCGGAACAGCATTAGCAGTTTATCTGACCCTGTAGTAGGGTCCAATTCGGGTCAACCTAACTATGCTTTGAAGCTAAATTCAGGTGAAAGCATCACGCACAATTCCTTTGTCGTACCGGATTGGGGAGTGTTACGTTTAGATCTTCATGTACCAGAGTCATCTTTGAACAAAGGTGGAAGACTCAAGGTGTATCTGGAGGAAGTAGGTTCGCTGGAAAATGTAAAAATTGGAGAAATTTCTTTAAAATCTGCTAACCCCCAAAAGGAGAAAGCTACCCGCACTAGCTTGACTGTGCGGAATGCTGCTGATGAGACTCGCCAACCTTATGACGTTAGTATACCTGCCGACTATGGCTATGATAAAGATACCATTGGTTACGGCTCATCTGGCTTTGAAACTTTCCATATTGATGTACCTCCCAGCCTGAGAGGTAAAGTTGCCAAACTCACGTTTGAATTGCAAGGTGCGGAGCCTGTGTATATAGACAACGCATTCTTCAAGAGTGAAGTTCTCAAGTGGGGGAATCCTACTGAAGCCAGAAACGATCTTCAGTTTGAAAATAACTTTTTGATTGAAAAGCCTCAATACACCCTTTCTTATAACCGCAGCAAAAACACCGTTAATTGGGTTGGTTGGAAGTTAGATAAAACTTGGTTGGGGACTGTTAAAAGACCGCAGTTTTTCGGCTTTGCCCAAGACCCGGAATTAGCCAAAACTGGCTGGTATTCGGTTAAAGATAGTGACTACGATGCGCTTTCTCTCAAAGATAAAGACGGGCAAGTAGTAGACAACCGAAAAGGCGATCGGTATGCCGATGGGTACGTAGATTTTGAAATTAAGGAAAATGGGAACTACATTCCTATCCTCGGAATAGATCGGGGTCACCTGGCTCCGGCTGCTGATAGAAGCAGGACAGCTAAGGATCTTTATGCCACTTTCTTAACGACGAACTTACTTCCTCAACAGAGCAGTAACAATCGGGGAATTTGGGAGACTATTGAGGGCCAAATCAGAAGTGTAATTAATTCGCCTGACTCAAGCGGTCTGGAAACCTATATGTTTGCCGGGGGATATGGATACTACGACAATCCCAGCCAGCGTCCCTATACGGGGATCTCGCAGAATTCAAACTTAGATCCCCTCATCCAATTCCCAGTCGGTCTGTGGAAAGTAGTTATGACCAAAGACAAAAACACCGAACTCCCTCAGTATGCTCACTATGGTATCTATTTGGGTAATGACGAAAGAATTGGGTATCAAAAACAAACGATCCAAAACTTGGAAGACTTGCTCAATGGAGATTTGCCAGATATATCTCCCCAATACCAGTTCTTGTCTAACCTGCCAGAGTCTGTAGGAAAAGAACGGATTAAAAATACAATCTTTGAGCGATTGCCATAAAGGAATGGTTGAGAGATTTATTCCCCAAGTCGGTCAGAGGGTCAAATCTAACATTTATTGACCCTCTATCACTCTATCTATCTAAAAAACAGAACCTGTCGTATAGGCATCAAAAATTTTTACTTTCTCCAATTTAGCCTCCGTAAAATTACATCGAATAAAGCTCGATTCTATCGCCCCACCTTTGCTAAAGCTAGCCTTGGTAAAATTGCAATCGATAAACGTACATCGTTGAATACACCCTCGATTCCAATTGGCTTTGGTAAAGTTGCATTGCTTGATGGTAGCTGGTCCTATACCTACCTCTCTTAAGTCAGCACTGGTAAAATCAACGTCAATAAAGCTAGAAGTCTCTAAACCAGCCCCCCTGAGCTTTGCTTGTTTCAGAATCGTCCCTATGAATTCCGCATCATACGAAACTGCTCTTTCCAAAATAGCCCCACTCAAGTTAGTTTGATGCAGTCGAGCCGAGCTCAGGATAACTTCTCTCATGTTAGCTCCGCTCAGGTTAGCTTCATTGAGCCTCGCCACCTGCAATATAGCTCCGGCCAAGTTGGCTCCACTCAAATTAGCTCCCATAAAATCAACGGCTTCTAGGTTAGCCCCTTCCAGATTAGCGCCGCTCAGGTTTATGCCGCGCAGGTTGACTCCTCCAATTCTGGTGTTTTCTTCAGTTTGATATCGTTTGATTAACTCATCAGCGTAACGTCTACCCAAAAGAATTCCACTTAGATT
Organism: Microcoleus sp. T3_D1; assembly: GCF_036700405.1. NCBI lineage: Bacteria > Bacillati > Cyanobacteriota > Cyanophyceae > Oscillatoriales > Microcoleaceae > Microcoleus > Microcoleus sp. T3_D1. Next base: position 43,884 of record NZ_JAUBOV010000062.1, on the reverse strand, counting down.
AAAGCCTGCGAAGTCTCTTTCTCCAGCCGCGTACCGTCTGAGTAGTTCTTCTGCATTCATAACTTTTTCCCTTGATTTGTAACAGCCAACCCCCAACAATCAAATGACTAAAACTGAGATTTAGACGCTACCCCGTCGCATAAACGCCGATCGCGAGCGCTCACATTAGGATTAGTCCTCAGATAATCTCCCACCCAGTCACAGCCCCTCACCAGCAAATCGTCAAGATCCAAATTCCACAAAATCACCCGATTATCCCGGCCCGCAGAAGCCAGAACCTTCCCATCAGGGCTAAAACTCACACTCATCACACTATCCTTGTGACCCGTCAAAGTTTTCAGCAAAGTCCCGCTGCGACTCCACAGCTTCACCTTATGATCGTAACTACCCGAAGCAACCAACAAACCATCCGGGCTAAAACCCACGCTAGTCACGCTGTCGCTAGAACCCTTCAGCAGCGTCGCCACCAAAGTCCCATCCACCTTCCACAATTTCACCGAATTGTCGTAACCAGCCGAAGCCAGCATTTTGCCATCAGGGCTAAAAGCAACCCCCAACACAAAACTGTTGTGAGCTCCTTCAAAAGTTCTTAGCAAACGACCGTCCCGATTCCAGAGTTTGAGAGTACCATCATCGCTTGCAGAAGCCAGCATCGAGCCGTCGGGACTGAAAGTCACCCCAGTCACCCAGCCTGTGTGTCCCGTCAAAGTCTTAATCAGCCTGCCGTTTCTAGTCCAGAGTTTCACAGTCTTATCCTTGCTAGCCGTTGCCAGAACCTCGCCGTCGGGGCTAAAACTCACGCTCATCACGCTGTCGGCGTGGTCGTCGAGAGTCAACAGCACAGAAGGCGAACACGGGAATAGCGGAGCCGAAGGACAAGGGAGAATATTATTCATGCCATCTTCTGTCAAACTCCAGACTTTCACCGTTTTGTCGTAACTCCCAGAAGCAAGTAGCTGGCCGTCGGGGCTGAAACTGACGCTGGCGACTCTCTGAGTGTGTCCTTCCAAGGTTTCCAGCAAAACCCCCGTGCGGCTCCAGAGTTTGATAGTGTTGTCCGTAGAAGCAGAAGCCAGCCTTTGGCCGTCGGGGCTGAAAGTAACGCCTTGCACCCGGTTTTGGTGTCCGTCGAGGGTTTTGAGCGGCACGTCATCGAGTCGCCACAGCCTGATAGTTTTGTCAAAACTTGCCGAAGCCAAGGTTTTGCCTTCCGGGCTAAAACTCACCTGAGTAACTCGATCGGCGTGTCCCTCAAAAGTTCTCAGTAAGCGACTCTCTGGTTTAATGTTGCTAGCATCCGTTGGGCGTTTGTCGCCAACACCAGCAAGACTCCAGAGTTTGACAGTCCCGTCTGCACTTCCAGAAGCAAGTGTTTGACCGTCGGGGGAGTAACTGACACCAAATACCCACTTGCTGTGTCCCCGCAAAGTTGCTAGCAGTTCACCTTTTTTTGCTGGTGTTGAATTTTCTGTTGCTGGGTGTTTGAGTGCAGCGATGCTCCAGATTTTCACCGTTTTATCTTCACCCGCACTGGCGATCGTTTCACCATCGGGGGAGAAACTGACGGTGTAAATTTTCGAGGGTTGTCTGTTTTCGCTGTGCCATAAATTAGCGATTAACCTGCCGTCCGAACTCCACAGTTTCACACTACCGTCATCGCTCGCCACAGCGATTATTTTGCCGTCGCGGCTGAAGCTTAGCCAATTTACGGGAGCAAATTGTTCGATCGTTCGCAGCAGCGTGCCGTCGGTTTTCCAAAGTTTGATAGTTTTATCAGTAGAGCCAGTGGCGATCGTTTGACCGTCAGAACTAAAAGCAACGCTGGTAACGCTATTAGTATGCCCTTTGAAAGTAGCCAGCAAACTGCCGTCTGTGTGCCAAATTTTGACAGTTTTATCTAAACTTGCCGAGGCTATGGTTTTGTTGTCGGGACTGAACGCCACACAGGAGACACTGTTAGTGTGGTCTTTTAAAGTTGCCAGCAAACTGCCGTCGCGCCGCCAAAGTTTGACGGTTTTATCTACACTGGAAGAAGCTATTGTTTCGCCGTCTGGACTGAAGCTAAGACCCCAAACTACATCGCCGTGTCCTTCCAAGCGGTTGCGTTCTTTGACTCCATAAACTGCCTGCTGGAGGGCAGCAGAAATCAGAATTTCGGTGTCTTTAAGAGTATACATTTGTTGGGAGTGTTCGATCTGTTTCCACTTTTTACCCGCTCTCAAACTTTCCATCATGGCGTCAAATTTGTTGTTTGAGAAATAAAGTGCTTCAGAAGCTGCCGTCAGGGTACTGATTTCGGCTCGCTGAGTTTGAGCGACAGCTAGCTGTTTTTGACCCACAGCCCGCCACCAAAAATTTACGGCGGCGATGGTGGAACTGGTGAGCAGCAGGACGCCGATCACTGCTACTCCCAGCAGTTGTTTGAGAAAAGTATTGGCTCGGTAGAGCTGTGCTTGACTCATTTTTTTGTCTGCTTCTGCTTTGTGCAGTCTGGCTTCTAAGCCGAATCTTTGGCGGATCGGTCGCACTAAATAGTCGTGTACCAATTGATAGCGGTCTTCGGGCGCTTCCCGTAGCAGAAATAGCAAACCGTGACCAACTAAAATGTCTAAAATTAAGTCGAGGTTGTCGGTTTTCTTTTGTCGGCTTTCAGGGTATGCAGCGAACTGTCGCGGTAGGGAAATTCGATTTCTGCCGATCGCCGATAATTCGGTTTCGCGGGCCTCGGCTGGCTGCGAGCCTGTAACTAACGAGAGTTCGTGTTTGGTTTTTATCAGTCTTACGCCTCTTTCATCTGTCAGGGAAAACAATATTTTCCAAGCTGCGTCTTCGTTAACCAGGCCACAGTCAGAGATGACTCTTTCGAGCGATCGCTTCACTAATTCCGCTTTGGGATTGTCCCCCAATTGCTGGTATTGTGCTAGACTGGTAATACCTTCTTCTTGCAGTTGCGCTCCTACTACCTGCAATTCGATCGGTCGCACTTCTTGCAGTTCGTCTGCTAAATCTTCTACGAAGGCATCGATCAGTGCCGGCTCTAAATAAAATTCCGCCCGTTCTGTTAAGTGTCCGATGACAGCCCGCGCGTCTTTGATAGAAAAACTCCGCAGTTGGTAGCGGATACTTTTGTCGAGAATATTATTGTTAATAGCGTCAAGATTAGGGAAACGATCGCAATCTAGTAAGTAGTGCAAATAATCTTCGCGCAAGCACAGAATTATCTTGACATAAGGCAAATTCAAAAATAAGCGCAGAAAATTATAAAAAAGTTGTCTTTGTGCCACTGAAGTCGAAACAAAGAAAAACTCTTCAAATTGATCGAAAATCAGCACAGTTAACAAATTATTAGTGGCATTTTCGCGCAACTGCTCTATAATAAAAGAAGAGACTTCCGAGCTGCGAGCAGGAATAAGCGAGCAACTTTTTTTGTGGATTTCCTGTAGTCCTTTCGAGATTAATTTACTTTCCTCTTCGGCTTGTTTGTCGTACAGTGCGCTGTTCAAAGCATTTTCTAACTCCACCAGCCAGTCGGTGTAAACTTTGACTACTACAGGCAATGTATCCCGCGCGCCCGGAGTAATATTTTTCAAAGCTGGTACTAAGCCGGCATTGACTAGAGAACTTTTCCCGACTCCGCTGGGCCCATGAATAATAGTTAATTTATGGTCGTCCCTGCTAATTCTTTCTAGCAAGCTATTGATATCTGTTTGGCGCGAGTAAGCTGTCATGGAGGCTGCGATGGCAGCTTGGTTTTGAGCTGAGGGGCCTGAAGGATTGACTGCTTGGCGCTGCTGCTGCAATTGGCTGGCGCCGATAAAAGCTCTAAATCCGTATTGATATTCGATCGAACGCTGGGTTTTTTTAATCCGAAACGCTTTAAGATACTCTCCCTGCTCGAAATAAACCGCTTGCAATTCCGTCAAAATATCGATGTAAAGTCGGGGGTCGTACTTCGGCTCGCTTTGAGATTGAGCCAACTCCAAAGAATGAACCGCCGCTTCCCACTGGCCTAGCTGCCGCAAACTTCGGGCTAAAAGTAAAAGATACGAACTCCTGTCGGATTTGGGATGTTGGATTTTAGATTTGGGTTCGTTACAGGGCTCGTTAGGGCCCACAAATTCTGGATAATTTCCCTCAAACCCCAATCTCAAATCTTCAATCAGCAATCTCAAATCATGAGGCGTTTGATCCAAAATCGCCAAAGCCAACTCGGCTAGCTGGCGGGCTTGACTCCACCTCGACTCTTGCAGGGCAACTTCAGCCAAAAAGCCGTAATCTTGAGCTAGTTGGCTGGGAGTACCGTAAGTGAAGTGCAACTGCAAAGAATTTTCAGCTAATGCTTGCAACTCTCCCCAAGCTTTCAGGCGCTGCAGCACTTCTCCGAGGTGTGCTGTCACCTCAGCTACCAATTCGAGGCGTGAGGCAAGGGAGAAAGCGTTTCTAGATTGTTCCAGGCTAATCCAAGCTTGTTCCCAGTGCTGGCGGTTGGCTACCGGGTTTCTGGCTGCTTGCAAGCGGTGACACAGGGCTATGTGAAACAGCACGATGCCTTCTCTCTCTAAAAATAAAATTGGCGGGACAGGATTCGACAAGGAGGGGAAGGTTTCTGGGTTTCCTGAATGTTCCAAGTTTGCCAGTTCCCAGTTGCCCGTTTTCTGCTGCCAAAATGCTAAACTTTCTTGGTAGTGAATTAAGGCAGTTTCGGTTTGGTCGCTGACATAGTAATCTCGACCGAGAACGAATTGCAGGCTGGCTTTGAGGGCGGGTTCTAATTCTTCACCGCGATTTTGTAAATCTCTTAAAGCTAATTCTAGTTCTCGGCGTGGCAAAGAGCCGATCGCCAAATCGAAGGTATTGCCAGGACTCAAGGGCGAATACGAGTGGACATCTGATTGTCCTCGGTTTTGGGGCCCTGAGTTAAAAGTTAGAAAGCGTTCTCCGGGGATGATTTCGCGATCCAGACCGCGTTTTTCGGACGGGGTTTCGCAGGTCTCACAATTACCGATGGTGCTGACGTTGCTGCTGGCGAGTTCTGGATTGAGTTCGCCTATTTTAAATATAGTATCGGCCCGCCTAGCGAGGAAATTAATTAATTCCTCAACGCCCATTTCAAATTTAATTGTGGCGGCGGCCCAACTTTTGAAATCCGGGGCCAGACGAATCATTTTGGTCACGATGTCATCTGTTACCCACAAAATCACTGGGCAGGAAAAATTTTTGCGAAATTCGTCTCGCACTTGATTGGTAGAAGCCATCAGTTCGTCGATCGCTACTACTGTTTCTAAACCGAATACCATCAAAGCCGAGGCGGCACCCACAGGCGAGTACCCCTCGTGAAAAGTGCTTGCCTGCAGGGTAGTGTAAAGGGTTTTGACTGAAGGTGGCAGGACGATATCTTGAATTGGAACTGGGGACACTTCTCGCAGCCGCTGCGCCCAGCGCTGCCGCAACTGCTCGTAGTTGCAGCGCACCAAAATTAGCGAGAATTGGTGTTGAGACATTGTGATTGACCTGACCAGAGTTTTGAGCGATCGCTCGTTGTAGTTGGCAGTTTCTTGTACCTTAATTAGATCGGTCATGCGTGCACCTCTTTTGCATTAATCAATTACCTAACGCTCGCCAATCGTGACTGAAAGCGTATCTACTTAGACATCGCCGTCTCTGTCTCACGCTTTATCTCTGTATAAATACGTAGTTTTCCGTACTCGTCCTATCAATACTTACATATTTATTAGATCCAATGTAAAGATATCATACCTCTCAATCTCAGAGAATGCTAGACTTCCCAATAAAAATTTAATGTCACCTGAGAATTTTTGATTCAGCTATATATAAAGGACTACAGATCGTAAATAGCCAACCGCTAAGTTTATCCTCATAGCGACGACTAGCTATTAGTAAACAACTCCGATATATCTGTAGCAGGCATTTAACACAACAGCCAAAACAATTGTCGTCCGGGATGGGATTATGTGAAATTAAGAGCAACAGGTAAAAACAGACATAGGGGGTCTGACATTGCAGATATGAGAGTTGAAAGTGGGGAAAGTCCTTAGTGGCGGCAAAGTTTTACACGACAATAATATTCACCGCCTATAGCCAGCATTCAACAGAAATCAGCCAGTGGGAAAAACCGCTGACTAATTTCTGTATTGGATTGTAAGATTTCGGAGTGGTGAGCGATGAATTTTCAGTTAAATTCTTTCTAAGTTTCTGGGGGTTAAGGGTTCTTAGAGTCGCGAAGGCATCTCAAAAATCCCAACTATTTTGGCTCACTGCGCTGCAGCCACTCCTTATATTTTCTGGTTTCTGCTAGGGCTGGATTAATCCCAAACCAACGACCTTCTTGATCGCGGTATTCAAAGACAAACATACTTCGCAACAAGATTTGAGACTCTTCTTCGCCGGTTACACTTTGTCGGTTGACGACTTGAAACAGCAATTCCCATTCCATGTCATTGATGGCTCCCAAAAGGTCATCGCGATATTCTTGAATGACGCTTTCGAGGCATTCGCGAGAGAAGGGAGGGTCTTCGTGCTGCAAACAGCTATACAAAAGCATCAGTAGATTGCGAACGTGACCGCCACTAATCCGACACAGCCGATCTAAAGTTTCGGGAGAGTCAAACACCTGGGAAATCAAATCAAGGCGTTGATGGGGAGCAACTTTCGGAAAAGCTCTAGCTAATACTAGCTGGCGCAGCAGTGCCATTCCTTCAATGTGGTCGTCGCCCGATCGCACTTGCACTGGTACCATCGGCATCACCTTGGGTTTGACTCCAAATCGACTGGCGAGGCGGCCGAAGTCGTTGGAAAAAATCAAAGTCAGGGGAATCGTGTAGACGACGTGGCAATTGAGTTTTTTCAACTGTTCGCCGCGGTCTAAAAACAGGTATTCTGGCTGGGTGCGTCCGCTGGGTTTGAGGGAGGCGTCGAGGCGATCGAGGTTGTCAACGATGACTGCGAGCCCTTTTTTCCCTTGCTGCTTGAGTTCGGCGTTAGCTTTGTTTAGGAGTTCTTCGTTGATCGACTGCAAGATGCTGTTGGTGCGGGGTTCGAGATATTGCCTGAGTTGCGATCGCAGTTTGGGAGAGTCTTTAGTTTTAGCAGTCACTCTAGCAATGCCTATAGATAACTCGGCTTCCGCTGACAAATCTATGGGAGTCTGCAAAAATTCTGCCACTTCTGCAAACAGATTTGTAAAATAGCTCGGTCTGAGTTTGATTTTAGCCGATTCCATAGTTTCGCTGACTTGGCGCGCAATGCTCAGCAAAATATCGCTGATGTCTACATCACCCATGTCTAAGTCTTGGGAAGACTCGAAGTAAACGACGCAAAAACCCTCTTGCTCTAGCTCAGCTTTCAGTCGAAACAATTCCGTAGATTTGCCACAGCCGATATGTCCTGTAAATAGCTGACAGGTTGGCTCGTTGGGGGAGATGCGGGTAATGGTTCGCTGTAAAGATTCAATGATTTTGCCGCCACGCACGGAACCAAAATCAATGTAGTATTGATAATCCCCTGGGTCTCCCGCAACAAGGGTCTTGCTGGGGTTGCAGGCTTTATAGAATCTGTCTAATTCGAGTGCGATCACAATTGAAGCCGAATAAAAGTTAAAAAGTTAATCGAAAGTCTAAACTTTCTTTACTTGAGTTTAGTTTGATTTGTAACCTTTTGCCCTGTGGGGTAATGCCCTAAATACCCAAAGAACCTTGCTCTGGTAAGGGGTTTTCCCGGCGCTGGAATTGGCAATTATTAATTAATAATTTTTTATTACTTAGCGGACTCAGTGATATTACTGATATTGGCAGCAGTCTGGGTAAATTTGCGGGGATCTGGTTAAATGGTAGGGGAAAACAGGGCTCAAGAGACAGAGATTAAACAGTTTTGAATGTGTGCTAATCCTTAATTACTATATTGTCAAGACGTAGATGGCTAGTTTTGGAGCGGTTTCTCAAACAGAGTTAGGGCGCAGGCGCCAAAAGTTGCGGCAGCTCCGTCGCGCTCGATTGGTGGCTGTTGTGTGGCAAATGCTGGCAGCAAGCGCAATGGCTGGGGGTTTGCTGTGGTGGATTGGGCAGCCGGCTTGGTTGATTGCCCGATCGGAACAAGTGAAGGTGGAGGGCAATCAGTGGCTGTCGGACAAGGCGGTGCGGTCTTTGGTGCCGCTGTCTTACCCGCAGTCATTGTGGGGGATTCAACCGCAGGCGCTGGCCGAAAAGCTGGAGTCAACCGGGCCGATCGCCAAAGCTAAGGTGACTCGCAACTTGTTTCCGCCGAGTTTGACTGTAGAAGTGGCAGAACGACTGCCGGTGGCGGTGGCGCAGCCGACGGCGGTGTTGAGATCGAACAGTGACAAGGAAAAAGTGGGGTGGCTGGACGCTCGCGGAGGTTGGATGCCGTCGGATAGTTATACTGCTGTACGATCGCACAATAGTTCGATCGGGCCCGGCAGCATTCCGGGACCTCCGCCTCAGCGTTCTTTGCCCACTTTAAAAGTCATCGGGCCTTTGGAACAGTATCGCGCCTATTGGCCGAAGTTTTACCAAGGACTCAGCAGCTTGACGGTGAAAGTGTTTGAGATTAATTGGCAAAACCCGAACAACTTGATCTTGAAAACAGAGATCGGTACCGTACACTTAGGGCCGTACAGTTCCAAGACTGCGGAGCAACTTAAGGTTTTAGACCGAATGCGACAATTGCCAAAACAGATAGATTCAAGCCTCATAGCCTACATTGACTTGAAAAATCCTGCTTCGCCGATCGTCCATTTGCCACAACTCCCCGGCAGTTTGGACAGTTCAACTCCCGCACCCACTCGCGCCCAGAATTGATTCTCTGTCAACAGAAGGTAGAAGGTATTGATCGATAGGCAGAATTTTTGCCCATCAGGATCTATAGGCAGGGCTTGCAATCAGCACAGTTTTTGGATAGCGATCCGCGTCTGGGGCTAGTATCCATTTTTTTTCCTTCTGACGCAGCTTACAACTGCCTTAATCCGGTCAAGTACCTGGATGGCGTCAAGCGAGGTCTGGGCTAGCGAGGTCGGCCAAATCCGAGATTGCTAACATTAAGCATCGATCTGTGTTAGTTTTTCGCGCAACTTAGCCTATAGTTGATTGTGAATTGGCGTTTAGTTAACAAGCTCTAATCTACCATCCCCGACTCTAATGAAGCTTAATAATAGACAGGGGTCTGACCAAGACAGTCCCCCTTCGGAAGAAGTAAAAAATTTTCCGGTGGCTGCAGATTCCGCCAATCCCTTTAGACGCAAGTCTGGTTATGTAAATGTAGATAGTATTGATATCGATCCTATGGTCAATCCCAAAGACATAATGCCCAGCAGTGCTGCCAAAATCAAAGTAATTGGCGTCGGCGGCGGTGGGGGCAACGCCGTTAACCGGATGATTGCCAGCGAGGTTTCTGGTGTCGAGTTTTGGTGTGTGAATACAGATTCCCAAGCTCTGGTTCTCTCAAATGCTCCGAAACGCTTGCAAGTCGGACAGAAGTTGACGCGCGGTTTGGGGGCGGGGGGCAATCCGGCGATCGGTCAAAAGGCTGCGGAGGAATCTCGCGACGAGGTTGCTAATGCTCTGAATCACGCGGATTTGGTGTTTATCACGGCCGGCATGGGCGGCGGTACCGGCACGGGCGCGGCTCCGATCGTGGCTGAGGTGGCTAAGGAAATGGGCGCCTTGACTGTGGGCATAGTGACGCGGCCTTTCACGTTTGAGGGACGGCGGCGCACCAGCCAAGCTGAGGAAGGAATCGCGGCTTTGCAAACCCGGGTGGATACGCTGATTGTAATTCCTAACGACAAGCTGCTGTCTGTGATTTCGGAACAAATGCCGGTACAAGAGGCTTTTCGAGTTGCTGACGATATCCTGCGCCAAGGGGTTCAGGGTATTTCTGACATTATTACTATTCCCGGTTTGGTGAATGTTGACTTTGCTGACGTGCGGGCAGTAATGGCGGATGCGGGTTCGGCTTTGATGGGCATTGGCGTGGGTTCTGGCAAGTCGCGGGCTAGGGAGGCGGCGATGCAGGCTATTTCTTCGCCTCTGCTGGAAGCTTCGTCTATTGAGGGCGCTAGAGGTGTGGTGTTTAACATCACTGGCGGTACTGACATGACGCTGCACGAGGTGAATGCGGCGGCTGAGACGATTTACGAGGTTGTCGATCCGAATGCCAATATTATTTTTGGAGCGGTGATTGACGAGCGGCTTCAGGGCGAAATTAAGATTACTGTGATCGCTACTGGTTTTTCGGGGGAAGTTGCGTCGCCTCCGCCTCCGGGGCGCACGCAAAATGTTAATGCTCCTTGGCGGGCTGCAACTGTTCCGGTGACTCCTGCTCAACAGACGCCCGATCCGAAAGCGAAACCGCCGCAGGATTTGGGATTGGATATTCCTGAGTTTTTGCGTAACCGTCGTCCGCCAAGATGATTTTAGATTTTAGATTTTAGATTTTAGATTGGGGATTTGGCGATTGGGGATTTGGCGATTGGGGATTTGGCGATTGGGGATTTGGCAATATTGAATCTCCAATCTCCCATCTAAAAAATCGAAAATATCGAGCATCTAAAATCTAAAATCTAAAAAATCTAAAATCTAAAATCTAAAATCTAAAATTTCCAGGGTTTGGCCTGGTTCGGGTTCGAGGAGTTGGGTGGAGAGGCCGGATTTTGCTAGTAAATCGCGAAATTCGGGGATGCTGCCGATCGATCGCACTAACATTGGTAAAATGCCTGTGGCTCGGATGTCTCCCGTCGCTGTAGGCAGAAAAAACCGAGGTTTGAGAGTTTGGGCGAGCTTGAGGGCTTCCGAAGGCCCGATGATGACTTGTCCGAGGAATGGGAAGATTTGACCGATGACTGGGGCGATCGCTACGTCTACTGTGTCTATTTTCTGTTTAACTTTGTCTAATGGCGGCAGGTGCGGTTCGTAATAAAGTGTCTCGCCGCTGCTTAAATCTTTGAGCAAATAGCCGTTTTCTTCTTGTCCGGGCCCGATTTCGGCTCCGGGTACGGCAGTAATTTGTAACTTTTCTTTAAAATTTAACTCTTGCCAATTTGCTAAAGATGTGATATTAGTGTAGCCTAAACTGCTGAGGACTTTGGCGGCGGTGGGTGAGGCGATCGCGGGAATTGTGCGATCGAGTTGTTGGAGTGTTTGTTTGTGACAGTGGTCGTCTAATCCTTGGGAAATTAGGATGAGGTCGATCGGCGGTAAGCTGCTGGGAGTGAAGGCGACGGGGGTGTTGTGGTAGGCGGTGAACAGCCAGGGTTGACCGTAAAATACGAGGGGATCGACCAGCCAGGGATCTACGAGGATGGTTTGACCGGCGATGTGGAATATCCAAGAGTTGAGGTCGATTCGGGTGATTTTCACGGTTGTTTGCAATAATTCTTTACAATTGGTTTAATCATAGCTAATTTTGTTTGGGAATTTTAACCCCTTCGGAAGCACAGGCGGGACGCCCGTGCCACGGAAGCACAGGGGGGATGCCCGTGCCACGGGGAAGCACAGGCGGGACGCCCGTGCCACGGGGAAGCACAGGCGGGACGCCCGTGCCACAGATATGATTGGGATTTGTCTGGTTCAAGTTGGCGTTTATCTGGGGTGGAAGAAGATGATTAAATCGAGGATTCCTGTGGCTTTGACTGTGGCTGGTTCCGATAGTGGCGGCGGGGCCGGAATTCAGGCGGATTTGCGGACTTTTGCGTTTCACTGCGTGCACGGTACGAGTGCTTTGACTTGCGTGACGGCTCAAAATACTTTGGGGGTGATGCGAGTTGATGCTTTGTCTGCGGAGGCTGTGGCGGCTCAAATTGAGGCGGTGGTTGGAGATATTGGGGTGCAGGCTGTGAAAACTGGGATGCTGCTGAATCGGGAAATTATGGTGGCGGTGGCTTCACAGGTAAAAGCTTTGGGAATAGGGAATTTGGTTGTCGATCCGGTGATGGTTTCACGATCGGGCGATCGATTGATTGATGACGGGGCGATCGCATTTTTGCGCGATGTTTTGATCCCAATGGCTGCTGTCGTGACTCCCAACCGGTTTGAGGCTCAGATTTTGAGCGGTTTGCAGATTGTTTCTCTAGACGATATGCGATCGGCGGCGCAGCAGATTTATCGTTTGGGTGCGAAAGCTGTTTTGGTGAAAGGCGGCGGGATGGCGGGAGATTTGCGGGGGATTGATGTTTGGTTTGATGGTACGCGCTTGGATGTGTTGAAGACTGAGAATGTTGATACTGGGAATACTCACGGGACTGGTTGTACTTTGAGTGCTGCGATCGCTGCTAATTTGGCTTTGGGGAAAGATTTGTTTACAGCGGTGACATTAGCTAAGAATTATGTTACTACTGCTCTCAAATATGCTTTGGATATTGGGGAAGGCCAAGGCCCAGTAGGTCATTTTTTCCCCCTGTTACAGAAGTAATAAGTTATTTGTTACTTGTTGGAGTCTGCTAATAATATCAAATCCACGATTCATCGAAATTATTCCTCTCTCTCTTCTCTTCCTCTGTGTTCTCTGCGTACTCTGCGGTTAAATCATTCCGATCCAACCGGAATTGATATAACCAATAACATGAGTGAACCGCCAACAGTCAAAAATCAGTTAATTTCTTAATTTTTCAGGCGAAAGAGCGATCGCCACCAAGTCTTCAATTTTCTTAATATTCGGATCGCCGGCCAAATAACCAATCCCTCGGTGCAAGTGCAGGCGAAACTGTTTCGCTAGAGTTTCTTTTTCTGTGCCTAAATTGTCTTGGTGACACCGCTGCTTGAGGGCCATTATCAGGATATCAGCCATGTCGCCGCCGAAGACATCCCAGCTTAATTCGACGTTGCTGTCGCTGGGAATTGGTACTGGGGATGGGATGCTGGGTTCGGCGAGCGATCGGCAAAATCCCCACCTGCATAGAATATTCCACTGATCGATTTTTGTCGATCGTTTCAGTTTTGATAGTTGGTCTTTGCCTGTTTGGGAGAGGCGGATGCGATCGACTGGTGGTTCCATGAGTTTGAGATTTTTTGGTATATTGTAAACAGTGTTAATGTTGGGGAAGCAAAGCCTCTAGATAACCCGAAATAATTAACATTTTTTTACACGGCGCGACTTGATTAAATCGGTTTTTTTTGGTATTCTTATTTTAGTAGGATTTATCCTTAATAATGGGATGGTGGCAAAAATAAAATTTTCGCAACCATCCCATTATGATATATATACTACCGCAACTCCCCAGCAAAGTCAAGGGGGTTGCGGCTATTTTTTTGCGCGAATTTTTAGTCCCAGAAGTAACCAGTTTCGACGGTGGTTTGGTGTTTGGCGGAGTCGTATTTGAGGAGGTAGCTGTGGGCGATCGCCTCTAATTCTTGGAGTTTTTCGTATTCTACTTTTCTAATTTCCGTGTCGGTAGAAAGCAGGATGACTTGGTGGCTGGCTGAGGGAAAATAGCGTTCCACTAGGTTGTTTCTGTGGGAGGAGTCGAGGCGGCCCAAGGGTGTGTCGATCGCCACTGGCAATTGTCTCCCGGATACTCTAGCCAATCCCCACAAAAAGGCGATCGCCAGCAATTGTTTTTCCCCGGCAGAAAGTCGGTGTTTGGGTACCGGTTTGCCTTCTGGATCGTAAATGGAGAGGCTAAATGTTTGAGTGTCGATCGCAACTCTGTGCACGAGGTCAGTTTTGTGCAACAGGTAGCGGAAACAGTCGGTAATTTCTATTTCGAGTTTGTTGAGTTTTTTGAGGGTAAGTTTTTCTTTAAAGAGTTTCAGGGTGGCTTGGGCTTTGGCGATCGAAGCGATGACGTGTTGGCTGTTTCTGATGGTGATGAATTCGCTGCTGTAGTTTTCTAGTTCTTTTTGGTTTTTGGCTAATTCTCTCTCTAATTCATCGACGCGGCGGTTGGCTGATTCCAAGGCGGCGGATGCGATAGCGACTGCTTTTTGGGCTTTCCTGACTTCTTCTTCTAGTTTTTCGTAGGCTTCGGGGGAAGCTGCGGCTGCGAGTTCTCTGTCTGTGAAGTCGATTTCTGATTCGATGTTTTTGATTTCTTCTATTTGGTCGCGGGCTAGAATTTGCTGGGCTTTGATTTGGTAGCTAAGGAGATTTTCTAGTTGCTGGATGCTGTTGTTGTCGGCGTTCATCCAGGGCGGGGCATCTGTTCCGGCTTGCTGTTCGAGTTCTTGGTTTTCTTGGCGGATGAAGTCTTGAATTTTATCTAACTGTTGGGGATTTAACGAGATTTCCGCGATATAGTTTAGAAGGCGATCGCTTCTTTGTTTGATAAGATTTTGGGCAATCTTTGCTTGCTGCTGGCTGGCTTCTGTTTCGGCTTGAGTTTTTGCTTCGCTTAGCAAGGGCGAAATTAGGGCTAGTGGTAGCGTATTTGATGCCAATTCCATCATGGTTTGACGGGTTTTTTCGGCCTTATTTCGGTAGTCATTTAGCTTGCTGTCTAGCTGACTGCGATCGGCGGCAATTTTCCCGCCTTGATAAATAAATTTGTCTGATGCTTGTTTCTGATTTTTTTGAGCTTTATCTAATTCGTTTTTAAAGCTAGCTTGTTCTTGCTTAGCTAAGTCTATTTCATCGGTAATTTCCTTAAAAGTTTGTTCGATTTTCTCTAAAGCAGCCAAGTCTTTTTTGCCAGCAATTTCTTTCCGCTTGCGGCCGGCTAATATTTCTAAATCGACGGCGAGGCGTTCTGCTAATTCTAAACCTAAAAGAGATTTAATCGCCCCGACGACAAAATCTGGCGGTGTTTCGAGTTCGGCGAGTTCTTTTACTTGTTCGCCGTCAAACAGAAATAGGTTGGATATTCCGACGGGCAAAAGGGTTTCGATGTATTCGTCCCAGGTGTTAGTAATTGCTTTGTCCGACCACCAATCGCTGACAATCTCGCTGTAAATGAGAATGCTTAGGTTGTCTTTGATATCTAATTTTTTCCAGTATCTAACTATTTTAAATTGAGCTAATTTGTCATCTTGGACTTGTTCAAATGTTAGTTCGACGCGGGTATCTTCTAATGGGGGGGTGTGGCGGTTGACGCATTGATTGAGAAAGTCGCTGTAGCTTAAATTGCCTCTGGTGGAACATTGGGCTCTGCCACCGTAGAGGGCGAGGCGAATGGCGTCCATGAGGGTGGTTTTGCCGCCGCCATTCATGCCGCCAAATAAAATGACTGGGCAGGGATCTCCGTCTTTTTCGGGGCGGAGATTGATGGTTTGGGTGCCTGCATAGGGGCCGAAGTTTTTGAGGACGAGTTCGAGGAATTGCATTGTAGATGTTGTTGAGATGGGATGAAAGTTGGTGGGTGCGATCGGTGTATCCGACAGTCCGGGGT
>NZ_JAUBOV010000062.1:27162-28432 GCF_036700405.1 Microcoleus sp. T3_D1 | reverse complement strand
CGATCTGTGAGTCCCCCAGTCCGACAGGGATTGAAATCCCTGTCTCATAGCTGAAGTCCTCTGAAGAGGACTGAAGTCCGGGCTCGTTTGATTTGGCATCCACAGTCGGTTTTAACCGACTTTCGCTATTAGACGGGGATTTCAATCCCCGGCGGGCTTGTGGGTAAGCCCGATCGACTCGATTGGTCGATCGGGGTCGATCTGTGAGTCCCCCAGTCCGACAGGGATTGAAATCCCTGTCTCATAGCTGAAGTCCTCTGAAGAGGACTGAAGTTTGTGACTGTTGAATCTGGGTTTTTAGTCGGTTTTAACCGACTTTCGCTCTCTCGACGGGGATTTCAATCACTCCTAGGATCTTCGGGTAAGCCCGATCGACTCGATTGGTCGATCGGGGTCGATCTGTGAGTCCCCAGTCCGACAGGGATTGAAATCCCTGTCTCATAGCTGAAGTCCTCTGAAGAGGACTGAAGTTTGTGACTGTTGAATCTGGGTTTTTAGTCGGTTTTAACCGACTTTCGCTCTCTCGACGGGGATTTCAATCACTCCTAGGATCTTTGGGTAAGCCCGATCGCCCCCAAAGTCCGAATAGCTGCATAGTCCGCGAGTCTGAGAGTCGGCCAATGTTTTTCAATTAATTCTCTGCCGAATTCGGGTGCCACCGAGTGGGTGGATGGTCTTGATCCGTGATTTGTTCTAAATGGGAATTGGTGGTTTTTTGCAAGTGATGTTCCTTTTGATTTATCACATAAGCGACTGCTGAGTCTAGTTGTTTTTGTCCTAAAGAAAATACTCCGTATCCTTCTTGCCATGAAAATTTATTGGGATTTTGCAAAGTTTGATTGAGATAACGGCTGCTGCTACCTTTAATATTTTTAACGAATTCAGCGATCGATTGTGTCGGAGGAATGGAAACTATTAAGTGGATGTGATTTTCTGTGCCGCCGATCGCATGAAGGATGCAATTGAGGGTGTCTGCTTTGCCGATGATATAAGAGTAAAGTTCGGTTTCTTTTGCGGGAGATATGAGAGGCTGTCGCTCTTTTGTTGCCCAAACTAAATGATAGTACAGCCGCCACATTGCCATAAAGATTTTTCCTCCTAATTGTTTAGGTTAATTTATCATTTTGTGACCAAATCCGAGAGTGCGATCGGGGTCGATCGGCGAGTCCGACGATCCGAGAGTCCCCCAGTACGACAGGGATTGAAATCCCTGTCTCATAGCTGAAGTCCTCTTGAAGAGGACTGAAATGGGCGATCGTTTGATTTGGTT
>NZ_JAUBOV010000062.1:22150-27062 GCF_036700405.1 Microcoleus sp. T3_D1 | reverse complement strand
CTTCAGTCGGTTTTAACCGACTTTTGCTATTAGACGGGGATTTCAATCCCCGGCGGGCTTGTGGGTAAGCCCGATCGACTTGCAGAGGACAATCGGGGTCGAGAGTGCGATCGCGGTCGATCAGCCATTCCCACGATCCGACAGTCCGACAGGGATTGAAATCCCTGTCTCATAGCTGAAGTCCTCTTAAAGAGGACTGAAATCGGCGATCGTTTGATTTGGTTCTTCAGTCGGTTTTAACCGACTTTTGCTATTAGACGGGGATTTCAATCCCCGGCGGGCTTGTGGGTAAGCCCGATCGCCCCAAAGTGCGATCGAGAGGACTGAAATCGGCGATCGTTTGATTTGGTTCTTCAGTCGGTTTTAACCGACTTTCGCTATTAGACGGGGATTTCAATCCCCGGCGGACTTGTGGGTAAGCCCGATCGCCCCAAAGCCCGATCGCCCCAAAGCCCGATCGCCCCAAAGCCCGATCGCCCCAAAGCCCGATCGCCCCAAAGCCCGATCGCCCGATCGACATTATTGACCTAATCTTTGCTATTTTCCTCTCCTGAATTGGGCGGTGAAAATTTAATATCCGCCCAAGATAGCTGTCTGCTTTGATTGCTGTTGCTTTCGAGTTCTTCTTTAAGTTTGGCAATATCAACCGTCTCGTTTTTGGCGGAACTGTTGGTTTGGGCGATCGCATCTTTGAATTGCCGAATGTTTTCCGTCGGATTTGCTTTAATATCTTCCACCGCTTTTTTTAAATTGCGTTGATAGTGGGCGTTGCCAATCGCTTCTTCCTTCGATCGCGAACTGGTTTCAAAGCACTTGTCCAAATCGGCGTAAATGCCTGTACGGCGGGGCTTGGTGTAGTATTGGCGTTCTGTATCAAGGAGTTTTGCCATCAATTCGAGGTGCATTTTGTCCTCGCTGCAAATCTCCTCGATCGCAGTCCATTCATCGCTACCGAGGAGTTTTCTTTCAGCGGCGGGACGGGAATCTTCAAAAGGTTCGCCCGTGACTTCTTCGTAAATCCGGGGCAAAGAGTCGTCAAATTCATGCTTTTCTTCCAGCCAAATGCGGCGGATTTCGCTAAGTTCTTCTGGGGTAATTAAGGTGATGTCGCGCATTTCTAGGGGTGCGGTTTTGCGGATTTGGGTTTGTGCTTCCAAGACTCGTCTCAGCCAGTGTTCTCGCCAGAATTTGGTGTAGGGCCCTGGGATGGGTTCGACGGAGGTTGTGTCGTCGCCCATGTTGCGTTCAAACAGTTCTACTCTACCGTAGATGCGGCGGAAGTCTCTTTTTGGGCGATCGTCTTTTATGTCTAATTCGTTGCGAATATCGAGGAGAGGCTGCATCCATTCTTTTTCCTCATCGTTTAAAATCATTGCCTGCATAGATTTATCTTGGTCTACCATTGTACAAACCCAGCAGCCAAAGCGAGAATCTCCACAGCTAGGCGTAGAAGTATCAACGACTAGAGGGCATTCGTTATCTGCTGTCGCACCGCGATACATGGTAAACAAGTCTTTATTGTCACCTCCCCAAGGGTTAGGATACTGCATTAAATAAAGCCAAACTTCATCATCCCGCCAGTCTTCCACAGGAGTGTAAATTAGAGAGTTAATTAAACGAGAATTAGGACTTAAGCGCTCGCGCACTCTACCTGCTTCATGCCTTTTCATTGTTGCAGCGCGTTTGCTGCTTTCAGCCTTTCGAGTACCTAAAACAACAATAGTTTCACCGTGAGATCTAACCATTTCACGAATAAAATGATTGACAGGTTGAATTTTCATGCGATCGGTACACCAGCGAAATCCATTTCGAGGTGCTGGATAGCCTTTTCCCATTAAGCATACCCAGAATGTTTCTTGAACGGAAGGATGAAGCAGATGAGGTTCAACTGGCATTTTTTGCTGGTTAGCTGCTAGCTTAACCTGTTTAATGCAATTGCGAACCCAGGTAGAAATTATCGGATTTTCAACCAGCGTATCTGTTGTAATTAAATGAATTGTTTTTGTGCGCTTTTCCAGTGGAAGTGCTGCGATCGCATACCATATTAACTGCAATACTGCGCTCGAATCTTTTCCAAAAGATACACCTAAAATCCAGGGAATTTCATCGCTACAATACAAATCCTGAATTTCTTGAGTTAACTTTTCTACATCATCCACTAATTGCTTAACGCTGCGCGGTGGGAATAGTGGCATCTGCTGAGCTTGTGTCATTTTACCAATCTCCCCTTGCCAAGCAGCAACACTTGTGCTGTGAATTCCCCGCTGTGACGCAACATAATTGTTTGCCCTTGATCGTTGAGCTTTCAACGTAATAGTCTGCCTAACTACTATAACCCGTGATGATTTACAATTAAATATTAACCTTTAAATTAATTTACAAGCTATGGCTAATGACAGCTCGACTCAGCCAGAACTCAACCAGCGACTAGATGAATTTCTTGAGCCGTACTTCGCCAGATACCACCGTCAGAAGTGCTATCCGGGCTTAATTTTTGAGCATGGAAAGCGAAAAATGGTACAATTCAACGTGCCTGCTGATGACTTGCCTACTCTTCTCCAAGCAAGACCTTCTACCAATAACGAGCCTGAGTCTGGTAAAAACCGTCCAGAGATTAAGGGCCATGCTGAGGAAGTCAAGGAGTACATTCTCAAGCGCGTTAGAAAAGACCAACCCTGGATTGTGGGTACACTCACTGCCAATGTCGATCCAGAGAAGATTCAAATTATCGAACTAAGTCGGGGAATTTGTTTAGTAGTTATCCCTCGTGGCGTTAAGTTAGATATTACCGACGGACAGCACCGCAAGCGAGCGATTCACGAATTGATTGAGAGTGCTAACGGCGAGTTAATTGGAAATAATGATTTCCCAATTACGCTAGTTTTAGAAGGCAACTTTAATCAGTGTCAAAGAGACTTTAGAGATATGGCGCAAACAAAAGCGCTGGATAAATCTTTACTCTTGTCCTTTGGCGAAATGGAAGGTCGAATAGGTATTTGCAAACAGTTAATTGAACAAGTGCCAATTTTCAAGGGCAAGACAGAGAAAGTTAAAGGTTCTCCATCATCTAAAGAAAAGCGAATATATACAATGAATTATGTAGCAAAGGCTGTTAGTTGCGCTTTTGCTAACGATCCGAATAACGAACTCAAAGATTATGATTTATCAGAATGTTCGGCAGCTATAATTAGTTGCCTCAATCAATTTTTTACAGAATGCAGTCTAACTCAATACATTTATGAGACAGATGCGGATGATTTGACAGTCAATGAAATTGATAACTTTAAAGAAAGTTGTTTATTGGGGAGGAGTGTGGGAATAGAAATATTAGGAAAGTTACTCTACTGCACTTATGATGCTGATAGCTATTGCTTCGATCAAGAACAAGTATCAGAACTTGCTCAACTTGATTGGTCAAGAAAAAGCCACCTTTGGGAAGGAAATGTGGTTTTGTCGGACAATAGTCCAAATAATCTAGTTCGTAACTATAGAATAACAGCTAGTGTTAATGCTGTAAAAATGGCAGTAAATCAAGTAAAAGCCCACCTAGAATGGATTTAACTCATATTATCCACCTTCATTGTGGCACGGGCGTCCCGCCTGTGCTGCATCTGCGGTTTCCAAACCCAACCGATTTTTCAAATAATCAGTCATCCAACTAACACTCGCCCTCGACTTAGAAATCCCCCCTTTCAACAAAATCCCACCCTCCCAATCAGGATTAGAAATCGACCAATCAACCTGCTGCAAAAGGCTCAAACGTTCCTCCCAACTCTCAGGAAAAACCGATCGCAAAGCCGCCCCAACTTCCCCCAAACTCTCAAGCACAACACTGTGACAGTGCACGCAATCCCGGCGCATTTCCCCCGCCGCAACTTGCTTGTGCAGAACTAATTGCCAATCTGGAATAAAACTGCAAACCGCATTCCAATAACTAACCGCCAGTTGTATTTTTTGAGCAAGTTCTTCCTCTTTCTGTTCTTTTTTGGTGCGAGAACCAGAGAGTTTTGCCTGTTCGCTGCCGTGAATATTAGACAGCAAAGCCATGATAGCACGATCGATCGCACTCAGCGTAAACAATTTGTGCGATCGCCCGTTCAAACTCCCCCTCTCCATCTCAGTCAAACACCGGAAAACCTCAACCTGCTTAACAACCGCCTTCACCACAAAAGCGCGATCGTCCCGGTGGTTGTAAAGTAGACTTAGCGACGACTCCAAAGGAACTTGAAAATTGTTCAAATCAGCAAACATCTGCTGCGATTTTTCCAACCCAATATCGAGAAACAAAATCAGCGCCACCGTCTCATATCCCAACTGCGGATTTTCCCTCAAAGCCATCTCAAAAGCCGCCCGCCGATGCTGTCCGTCATTAATAGTAAACTTAGCATCCATCGGCACTCGCAAGCGACCGATTTTCCGTTCTTCTGCCTCATTTCCCACTGCTTCAAAAGTAATATCCGCATCAATCGAAGCAGCAATAGCCCCACAAGTATAATTTGTAGGATTCTTAACAAAATACTCAGCTATTTCGGGAATCCTAGCTTTGTTAAGCGCGCGTTTCGCCCGCAGAGACGGCGGCAAATCTTCAGATTCAAAGGGAAACAATTTCGGCAAAAAACGCACCGGACACATCGACACGTAATATTCGCGGCCCGCTTGAATTCCCCGAATTACCGGCAAAATGTATTCAAAGGAAGGAGTAGACATATGTTTTTGTTGTTGCAGGTGCGAAGTATGAAGAAATCAGGGGCAAGTGCCATCGTCAATTCACTCGCTTCCCCGATATTCCGCCGGGGGTTGAAACCCCCGTCTCATAGCGAAAGTCGGTTAAAACCGACTAAACATAAACCTCGAAATTGATTCATATTCAGTCCTCTTCAGAGGACTTTCGCTATGAGACAGGGGTTTCAAC
>NZ_JAUBOV010000062.1:0-22050 GCF_036700405.1 Microcoleus sp. T3_D1 | reverse complement strand
CCCTGGCGGGCCCCGATGGTGGCGGGGTTTCAACCCCTGGCGGGCCCCGATGGTGGCGGGTTTTCAACCCCTGGCGGGCCCCGATGGTGGCGGGGTTTCAACCCCTGGCGGGCCCCGATGGTGGCGGGTTTTCAACCCCTGGCGGACTCAGACGGTGGCGCGTGAGACCCAGACGCATCTGCATCAAGCCTGATCGCCCCTAAGCTATTGACAAATAAAACATTAAATGATATATACGGTTGAATTTACTTAGTGTTTTAAGTATTTCACAAAAATTTTTAAAAAACAAGAGTTGACATACAATTTAACCCATGATATTTTTGAAAAAATAACCTAATTATATAAAAACCGCCCATGACAACCAACCCAGCGGATGACCTCGCTATAAAGATTTTAGAAAAAGAAAATAGCGACAGACAGGAAATCGCACTTTTATTAGATAATTATTTAGGAAAGGACGATCGCATTTTCGTCCAAAAAACCCAGATGGGAAACAGCGAAGCATACATCGGTTCAGTCACCCTAGAATGGTTAGACTCTCGCGTCCGTTTCGCCTCGCAAATGCCGCTTTTCCGCCAAAAATTCGACCTCCAAACGAACAACATCGTCCGCGACGACGAAACCATTGACGAAATTATCCAGCGTCCCTTAGATTGGTCGCGGCAAGCCACCCTAACTCAATATTTAGCAGCCCGAAAATCGCACAAATTCCCCGCAGTTTTAGTAGTCGTCAGTCCCCCGTGGGTAGATAATCCTTTAGCCGAGGAATGGGATAAAAATGGCGTAGCAACCAAATCCGCGACTGAATTTACATCCTTTGATAAAAACGAGAACTTAGGGCTTTTGAATGTCTCTCAAAAAGTCTCTATTTTTGCCTTAGACGGCCAGCATCGGCTGATGGGAGTTCAAGGTTTAATGAGTTTAATTAAAACCGGAATCCTGCAAAGATACAACAAAAATAAAAAACCTGTCGGCGCTGCAATTACTCTGGAAGATTTAGCAGAAGAGTATCAAATAGACCCCGAAACAGTGTATAAATTAGCTCACGAAAAAATCGGGATTGAGTTTATCCCGGCGGCGGTAGCGGGGGAAACGCGACAGCAAGCACAACGGCGCGTGCGATCGATCTTTGTGCACGTTAACCTAATGGCCGTAACGCTGAGTCAGGGCCAGCTAGCATTATTAAACGAGGACAACGGATTTGCGATTTGCGCCCGCAAAATTGCCGTCACCCATCCCTTATTAAAAGAACAAGATGACAGAAACCCCCGCGTCAATTGGGACAGCGCCACAGTCGCAGCAAAATCAACTGTGTTAACCACATTGCAAGCGCTGCAAGATATGTCCGAACGGTATTTAGAATACAAATTCCCCCATTGGAAGCCGGAACGAAAAGGTTTAATTCCCATGCGTCCCGAAGATGAAGAACTAAAAGAGGGAATTGAAGAGTTTAAAAAATTGTTCGATCATTTAGCAACTTTACCCAGCTATCAAAGAATTGAAAGCGGCGAAGAAACGACAGAATTGCGCCGATTTAGTTTTGAAAAGCCAGGGGGCGAGGGAAATATTTTGTTCCGTCCCGTCGGTCAAGTTGCTTTAGCTAATGCTTTGGGAATTCTAGTATTTAGAAAGAAACTTTCCCTGAAATCTATTTTCGACAAACTCCGCAGGTACGATGTCGATGAAGGATTTAGCCACATGGACAATCCAGAGTCTGCGTGGTACGGGATTTTGTACGATCCGAACAAAAAGCGAATGCTAGTTTCTGGAAAGGATTTAGCGACGAAGTTAATTGTATATTTGGTGGGGGGAATTCAGGACGATATGGAGCGAGCTCATTTGCGGCAAGCGGTAGCGGAAGCGAGGACTTTTGAGGATAAAGCTATTAGTTTTAACGGCCGATTTGTGCAGCCACAAGAGGTAGGATTGCCACCAGTGCTTAGCTAAGTTTTGATTGTTGCTGATTGCGGAAGTTATCGATAATATCATTAATTTCTTCTACAGCAACCGTTTCTTGGTCAGATTTGGCATAGATGATGAGCAAGATGAAACAAGTGGTTGATGTGACTTGATAAATGATGCGATAGCCTCCACTTTTCCCTTTACTAATGTCACTGTTTTTGGCTCTTACTTTAAAGACGGTGTAGCCTGTACCAGAAATGCGATCGCCTGGACATTCGCCTGCTTGCAACTGCTGTAGGAGAGGTTGCAAGTCGGTTTGAATCTGACGATAGCGTTTGGCGAGGGTTCGGAGTTGGCGCTTGAATTGATCTGCAAACAGAACCTGGATGCTGGGTAGTTCAGACATCAATACCATCCCAAAGTTCTGCGATCGGGTGAACTTTACCGTCTTCTACTTCCTGAAGCGCAATCCGAAGACTGTTGAGGATATCTTCTTTAGATAGCTCTTCTTCGTCTTCTTGAAACAGTTGGCGCAGCGATTCTAAAATCAGGGTTTCAATGGGCAGGTTGAGTTGGCTAGCTTTCTCAAGAAGTTGCTGTTCTAGGCGATCGGTAATGGTGAGGTTAATTTGCATGGGTGTGCCTATCAATTTTATTAGATTGCTAACTATTGCTATTTCTTGCCGCTTCTAACTTGCGGCGAATTGCGGCTTGAACTTTCTCATCAAAATCTGGATCACTGGGACTTGCAATAATCCTCAGCGGATGCTGATTGATTCTGTCTAAGTACGCCTGAAAAGCGGCTCGATTTCCACGATGTTTAAGAAAATACTGTTTCAATTCAGTATTCGACATAGCGTTATAGTTAACTTGGCTCATCAGCAAACTCCCCATTGGGTAAAATTTGGAACTCAAGCTCTTCATCGTACCCAGCCAATATGTATACGTTACGAGTGCGATCGTCAACACAAATCAGATGTATAGGCTGAAGCATTGTGTAGGTCAGTTGATAACTGATGCGATATAAACTCTCTAGCTGGGCAGCAGTAGGCATTTGTCAATCACTCAACCTAATACTTATCTTAACATATAACTCAATAAAAACCGCATATTAATATTATCCCTTTTAGTAATTTTTGTCTATAAAACACTACTACCGCTCGATATTGTACCCAAGTTTACCTCTCAATGTATATACATTATACCGCTTTATTTCAACAAAATAAGTTCTGCTCCTACAGGCAAATGATCCGACTCAGTTGCCTCTAAAACTGAACTCGATTTAGCACCCCAATGCTTTGAATACCAAATATAATCAATCCGGAAAACCGGATAATTTAATCTCCAATTCGAGCTTTTTACCAAGAACTTAAGTTCCCAACCGTGAGGCCAGGTAAAACCAAACCCAAATCCCGATTTTCGGAAAGAATCTTGCATGACTTTCTGCACCCTGTCATAGTCTTGAGTTTCGTCTGTCATATTAAAATCGCCCGCGACAATTACTGGCAGAGTTTCTCGCTCAACTCGCTGCACTAAGTCTTGAATTTCAGGCGATCGTTTGCCATATGTGTAAACTGGAATTTGGAGAAAACGCCCGATTCTATATCTCTTAAACCACGGCCCGGTAGCTTGCATATTGTAAATCACTACTTCTTGTTCGTTAAATTTAATAATTGCCCGCTGCTGCGTTTCTCGATGGCCGGCTAAGTGCAGTATTTCGCTGGATACAATCGGATATTTACTGAGAATTCCTACAGGGGGAGTGCCAATTTGATACGGGTAGTCTGCTTTTAACCAGGTGAAAGCTCTTTCGGTATGTTTACTAACGATTTCTTGTAAAAATATAATATCGGGTTTTTGCTTCTGAATCAGTTTAACTAAACTTGGCGACTGAGTTTTATACCAACGGACGTTATGGGATAAAATTTTGATGCTGGGCTGCCAATTTGTGATGTTTATTGGTGCGGGAGAAAAGTATTTAATGTGCAGCCAACTTATTAGGAGAATGCAGGCGATCGCCGAAATAATAGTGAACCATCTTTTTTTGATAATTGACACTCCGATGATCGGAAGCAAGAAAGTTGGGAATAAGATTAAGGGGCTAAAAGTGCTAATTAAGGCAATAATCCACAGTCGATCCCAAAAAATTAATTTGAGAATGAAATAGCAGATAATAAATGCTGAGTAACTGTAAGCAAGAAATTTTGCAGCTTGCTTTAAGCATCTCTTGATTATATCTTTTGGGATGTGCTTCATGGAAAACCTATTAAAATAAAAACTTGCTTAAATCGAATTCTTCATTTGACCGATGTTGGTTGTCTCTTTCAGAAATCAAAACCAACAACAGGCGATCGGTATAATCGGCAGCACCCCGCAACTCTTCTCGCAAAATTTCCAGTCCCCCATTAGCATATTCTTCAAAAATTTGCAAGCGTTCTGCTTCCAATTGTTCGTCGATATGGGAGAGAATTTGAGGATTTTTGGTTTCGGCGATCGCAATTAATTTAATCGCCATATCGTAACCCCTGGATACAAAGATATCAACATCTATCGCCCCTGGTTCTCGTTTAGAAATTTCCCCCAAAGGCGATCGTTTTTTCCGCTGCTTTCCCAAGGATGCGGCGAAGGCGATGACATCGGCGTAAGTCTGAAAAGGGCCAGTGTGGTTATCCAATAAAGTTAATGATTTGACTAACTCCGCTTTATCTTTAGCAATTCTAATTTTGTTAGCAGCCATTGCCATAATATCTAGTTTCTAACTATAATACATCTCGCAAATATCCAACAGTCCGCACAGGCGCACTTCACCATGTCCGCAACAACATAATTTTTTGTGCAAAACCTCCTCTTGCTTCCCGCCGCTTCATTTGTTCCGCCAAAAGTCGATCGCCCGAAATGCCAAAACTCGCCATCACCGCATCTATCACCTCATACAAATCCGCCAATTCCGCCACCAAATCTTCCTCCTGGGCCTGGGCCGCTTCCCCCGCTTCTTCAATCAATTTCTGCAGCAAAGCTTGACGGTATTCTGCCTCCGACAAAATTACAAACTCGCATTCATTCCCGCTTTGGCGAATAATTTCAGGAATGCGATCGCGCACCAACTTATGATACTCCTTTTCCACGTCAAACACTCCTTTAACCTTGACTAAAAGTTTGAATCAACTGTTGAATTGCTGCGATCAGGAGAAACTCTCAAATCTGAACCGATATAGTAAGCTAAATCAGGTTTAAACTCGTCACTACCTGCCTAATTGCCGAATTAGAAGTCATAATCCACCTCTACAATTTCCGTATATTCAAATTCATTGGGACTGCGCCTAACTAAAGGATAGCGCGTCCCGCCAAGTTCGATCGCATCTTCTTCACAATCAGCTTTCGGAGAATTGTACACCAGCACGTATTCCCTGCCGGTGCAACTTTCCATCTCTTGAGCAACTTCTCCGCGCCACTGAGTTTTCGTTACCAAAACTACCAATTGATTCGCCAACTTCGGCAGCTTATTCGCGATTTGCTTGCGATAAATTTCGTCCAAACTCCCAAAGGGAGAATCCATCACAATTGGAAACGTACTGCTATCCGGGCCCATCAAAGTATTTTTTTGACTCCACTCACGCACGCCCTCAATAATCCCGCCGATAAACGATAAACTGAGAATTTGATTTTCTCCTGTAGAAGCGGCAACCAAAGATTCTTGTCCCGACGTATTTTCTACTAGCGTCAGTTCGTATTTATCGCTCAACTTGGGGATGTAAGGAGTAAAAGAAATTTGACTAAAAATATCTTGCACCCGCTTTTCTAACTGAGAACAAAACTGTTTTTCTAAACGCGATCGCACTTCAGTTAGGCGATCGATCGCATCCTGAGTCGCAGCAATCCGGCGCTGGGCTAATACTTGCCTTTGCTCATTCAGTTGCTGCTTATCGATTTGCTTGTCCAGATTCGCGATCGACGCATTCAAACTCTCAATCTGCTGCTGGTTAGAGCCTGTTTCCCGGTGCAAATCGCCAATTTTTGCCTCAATTTCATCCAAGCGCTTTTGCAAGCGGCTGACATCTTCGTCAGGAAAATTTCGCAGCTTGTTGTGAATATCGTCTAACTGCGTTTCCACCCGCGAAAGTTCGGTTCTGTCGCGGCTGATATTGCCTTGGTGTCGGTCAATTTCCTCCCAAAAATCAGCCACTTGTTTATTAATTTCATTTACCCGATCGCTAATCCGAATAGTTGTTTCTTCCACATCGCCAACACCCGCTTTATTAATCCAACCGCTAACCTGTTGGCGAGACTCAGAACCCTCCACTAATTCCGCACCGCAGATACACCGCTGCTGCGCTAATAACTCTTCCAAAAACGGCCGCTGAATCCCCGAAAGCAACGAGCCACCTTCCCGCAAACCCCCGACAATCACTTGAAATTCCGCCGCTGCCTCTGACAAAAATACCCCATAACCGCGCATAGAGATTGAGCGTTTTAGAGCCTCTGTAGCTTGTGAGATTTGTTGCTTAAATAAATGGCGCTGCTTTTCCAATTCGTCTCGCAAATTTTGCAATTCGGCGGCACCGCCCAGTAGCAGCAAATCACCGTTAACTGCTTTTCTTAACTCGCCTTGATGAATCAATTCTTGCTCAATTTCTAATTTTCTTTGCGAAAATTGCTCTGCCTCTTTTTGAGATTTTTGCTTCTCTTTCAAAAGTTTCTTAATTTCGGAACTGCCAATCATTCTTAAATCTGTTTCTAGAGACTTTCTGGCATCTCCCAAATGTCTAATCGAGCGATTCAGCACCTCTACTCCCAGCAATTCCTTAGTAGCTTCAGCAATTTCTGTTTTCTTATCGTGGCGGACAATTTGCTCGATTCGCTCCCCGTCAAAAAAGAAATATTGATGCAAACTTTCCGGCAAAATTCGTCCGATAATATCATCAGGATGCTGGGGCGGTAGCATCCAGCGGCCGTCATCTTTTGCTACCTGCATAAACAATTCGCCTTTGCTGTGTTCGACACTATTTTGACTTTTGTAAGCATGGCAACTGCGCCTTACTTGGTAGCGCTTGCTGTCGTGTTCAAACACGATTTCCACCCAACAAGGTACTCGTTTGCCCAGTTTTGCTTCCGCAATAGCGCGTTTATTTACTGATTGTTCTTCCGTAAAACCCGCGCTCAGATTTCCGTAAAGTCCCCAAGTAAAGGCATTCATCAAAGCTGTTTTTCCCGCGCCGTTATTACCGTGAATTACTGTAATATTTTGCACGCCCCAGGCTAGCTTAATTTCGGGTGTTTGGCCGAAAAACTGCCGAAAATTGCAGAGAGTAATAGAAATTAACTTCATACAATTGCTTCCTTAATAATTTTCAAAATGTCATCGCTAATATAGCGGGGAGCCCTCATGTACAGTTTATCTTTTTCAATTTCCAATACCCGCTCAATAATTTGTCGGACTTCCGGCGGCGCGCTAGTAATAGGTTCCTGTACGTCGCTGAATTCCTGATGAGTTTGATAAGAAGAACGATTTTCTGCTAAAATGCTTGTCGGTACGGCTGCGATCGCACTATCTTCATATCTAAATGCCATAATCAAATTTTCATTCAGATTTTCCATCATATTTTTTTTGCAAATATTAAAAGTAGCAACTAAAACTGCGATCGAATAATTCTCTCTTCTCAAACATAAACCGAACCTTAATAAATGTCAAATGTCTAATAGCCCGTAACGCTTCTGAATTTGCAACAATTTCACTCTAGCTTCCCCAGCATTGTCGGCTAAATCGGCAAATTCCAAGAACCGCTTCAACTCTTTTCGCAGCAAATTGCGCTCGACTTCTAAGGTTTCTCTGCCCAAATCAGGAGGCAAAACTATCATGTCAAATAAAGTTGCCCTTTCCTTCCCCGGATGTGGCCGCAAAATGCGTCCCCGGCGCTGAATAAACTGGCGCGGATTGGTGCTGCTTGCTAAAATTACAGCATTGCGAATTGCTGGAATATCAACGCCTTCATCCAAACAGCGAATCGCGACTAAACCTTGCAATTCTCCACTCTCAAATTGCTGACGCAATCGTTCTCTTTCTGCTAAAGGAGTTGCCGCAGTATAAGTGTTAACTCGGTAGCCTAATTCTGAACCCAATAACTTCGCGGTTTCTGTTAGTTGGCGGTTGTTATTTCGGCGGGCACCTCCTTCGATCGCACCATCGCCGCAGTAAAATAAAGTGTGGGCTGTATCGAGACGGTGAATCATTAATTCTCGCAACGCTACTAATTTATTAGCCGCTGCCCCAATTAACCGGGCTCGCTGCATTAATAAAGTCGTTAAAGCATCGTTTTCTTCTACTTTTTCATCGCCCCAAAGCGCCCAGCCAATTTTTTTAGTTAAGCGGGAATACTTGCGGGTTTCGGCTGCGGTCAATTCTACTAAAATTGGATAGTATAAATAATGTACTAAGGCTTTTTGGCGGATGGCGTCGGCTAAGGTAAGTTCCGGCTGCAAAACCGGGCCGAAATAATCTAAAATAGCTTCGGTTCCTTGTTCGTCGAAATGCCTTTCTGGGGTAGCGGAAAGGGCGAGTCGCAGTCCAATATTGCGCGGCAAACTTTCTCCTAGACGGGGCGCGCCTAAGTTGTGAACTTCGTCTCCAATAATCAGGGTTTTTTCTGGGAAATAGCGCAGTTGCGATCGCAAACTATCTCCCATTAAGGTAGCATTGGTAGTAATGATTGTGAGAAATGCTCGCTCGCCCGATCGCACTTCATACAAACCCGCAGCCAGCTTGTTTTGCCAACTACGGGCGCTATCAAAAGCCAAAATAGGTTTTAAACCAAATTTCTCTGATTCCCGCGCCCACTGATTCACCAGGTGGCAGTAAGGGCAAATTACGAGCAGGACTTGTAGGTTAATTTTATTGTATAATTCAGTGGCGATCGCCAGCGCAGTAATCGTCTTGCCGCTACCCGTCGCCATTTTCAGCGTACCGCGTCCCTGATTCGCAAACCAATTAGCAACCGCCACTCGCTGATACTCTCGCAATTGCAGCGATGGCGGCATTTTCGGAAATCCAAATTGCGAATTATTAGCCGTTGAGCGATTCACCTTTAAATGCCGTTAGATGCAAAATTCCCTATACTCAACTGTAACTCACGGGCGATCGAAACTTAACAGCCGAAACAAATCATCCGCCGACAGTTGCAAATCCGAAAGCACATCGAGCACAGGTAAAATATCCTGACCCTCCTTCGCCTCTGGTTGCTGCTGCGGTTTAAAAACAAGAACTAATTTTTCTGCCGGGTCAATCAGCCAACCCAGTTTAGCATTGTGATTTAAGCAAAACAAAATATTATTAATGACCCGAGTTGGATTTTGATCCGGCGATAAAATCTCAATTGTCCAATCCGGTACAATTTCAAACCTATTTGCAATTTCTCCGTCAGCATCTAGAGGAATGCGATCCCACTCGAACACTGCTATGTCTGGAACAAGAGAACGTCCCCCAAAAGTGCAGCGCAATTCTGGAAACGCATAAGCTAACTTCTGCGGTTTGCCAACTCGATTAATAACAGATGGAAACTCGAATTGTAACGTACTGTGTTTTCCTTGTGGCATAGCTTTTTGATAAATTTGACCGTCAACATACTCGCTAGCAGGCTTAGTTTCTGGAAGCAGCAGAAACTCTTCGAGAGAAATCTTGGACGGAGACTGAATTGACGTTACCATAAACAATTAACCCCTCAAAAACTCAACTGCCGTCTTAAAAATTCATATCGCTGTCAGTTTCCCAATCAGCACAACTCTCCGATTCCACACCAGTAGGGTGCATCGCACAAACCAACAAATTGCCACCGTAAACTTGACCGTGATAGTTGCGACAACCGCGACAAGCCGGCTGCTGCGTCGGCGAGGGGTCTACATAAGTCACCATCGACAAATCTATCTCATCAAATTCCGGGTCGAAGTCGCGGCAAATTTCAATTATCGGTTCGATAAATTCATTAAATAAACCGTCAAATTCATTGAAATAACCATCAATGTCGTTAATCAGATTATTTTGTACTTCTTCTGTAAACTCTTCCGACATTTTTGCCAAAACGTCCAGCATTTCGACAAACTCTTCGCCCATTTCGCTAAAAAACTGCTCTACTTCAGAAACAGCATTTTCCATTACTCCAAAAAAATCTTTAGACCAATCTTCCATGTATTTGACAGTTGGCTATTACAAAATATTTTACAGACAGGTGCAGCCAGCCTCATGCGAAGTGCTTGCACCTACTTTCAATTCTATTACCTATTGCCGGATATCCGGTCAAGTTTGACAGGGGAAATATTCAAAAAGGGAACTCAAGAGTATTATCCTGAGTTCCCTTCATGCTTTGCTGAGCGAGCTTTTTGCTGCTTAATCCCGCTTCAGCCGCCGCAATTCCTCTTGTAAATTCTGCACCTGTTCGCGGAGCTTGTCTACGCCGCCTGTCTCTTTAGCATCTTTTGCCGAGACATCTTCTTCCTCAGAAACAATTTCAATCCGCCGAGGTTCAGCGGGTTTTTCGTTCCCAGCCGAGGCTACGGGGGGCTGCTGCTGCTGAGCCTGTTGTACCATGTCATCAACAAAGCGACGAGCTTCTTCGGTGGACATCTCGCCCCGCTTCACCAATTCGTCTGCCAGCTTTTGGGCTTCAGTGCGTAATTCAGTTAACTTGCTGCCAGCTTTTTCACCAGCGTAGGAAGCTAGCCCGACACCAAGGTAAACTGCTTTTTGTAAAATATCTCCGAAACCAGGCATAGGAGCTACACCTCATAAAACTGGGTGAACCGGAGACCACGCCTATTACAAGCATCCCGTGTTGCTGCTACCTTCCGGTCCTGACAAGATTTGGGCGTTGGAATCGCGTGGGTCCAGTTCATTTATGAGTATAACACAGTTATTTATTCTTCAACCACACACCAGTGATAAATTTCATAAATAACGCAACCGTTCTTTACCAGCGGGTCTTCAGCGACGATCGCCTTCGCCTCATCCATCGAACCCGCCTCAAACATCAACATACCGCCGCCCCGCCGCCCCCAGTAGCCAGTTTTCGCTCGGTGTCCTTTAGAAATCAACTCTCGGACATAAGCTCTGTGAGCTGGCACGTATTGGTCAAAGACAGGCTTTTCGACAATTCCTTGCTCAATTTTGACAAACCAAGGCATTTTTATTTGGGATTTTAGATTTTATATTTTAGATTGGGAATGGGCGATCGGCAACGGGCTCTAGGGCTAATGCAACCTATTCCATTTTGCACCATCCTTTCTTAACTGCGATGTTATCCCATGAACCAGTCAAAACAGCGATTTTTTATTGCCCTAGTGCCGCCTCCCGATATTGAACACCAGATTACTGAGATTCAACAGTATTTTGCGGAACACTACAACAGCCGCGGTGCTTTGAATTCGCCGCCGCACATCACGCTGCAACCTCCTTTTCACTCGTTAGCGGAGGATGTTCCCAAATTAGAGGAAAGTTTGAACCAGTTTTCTGCAAACCGGCCGCCCATTCCCGTTACTCTATCCGGTTTTGCCGCTTTCGCCCCCCGCGTCATTTACGCTGATGTTGTCAAATCACCAGAATTGCTAGAGATTCACCAAGATTTAATGAGTTATTTGGAGGCAAATTTGGGAATTGTCGATCGAGTTTCTCAAAGTCGCCCATTTGTACCGCACATGACAGTAGCGTTTCGCGATTTAACTAAAGAGAATTTTCAAACTGCTTGGTTGGAATTCTCCGGGCGATCGCTCCACTTTGAGTTTACCGCTTCCGCATTAACTTTACTGCTTCACGACGGCAGCCGATGGAACATCAGCAACCAATTCCCACTTTCCGCCTAAACTCTCTCCCTTCTCTTTCTTCGCGTCCTTAGCGTCTTCGCGGTTAGTTTTCCCAGTTTTTTTTATTAGCCAATCCTGATAAATATCATTTCCTCACTAGAAACCTGTTGAAAATTAAAGCCAGTCACAACTTACCGAAAGCATCAAGGATACAAGCCCCGGATTCATCCGTGGTGGAGAAATAAGAAACCTGTATCCGATAAACTTGCCCCCCAATTTATCCGTGGGGTCAATGCTTCAATTCTAAAATCTAAAATCTAAAATCTAAAATCTAAAATCGATTGACCGATCGCTCTTATTCGGAGTTGCCAGTGCCACAGTTCCATAAACCGAAATTCCCGATTGTTCCAAAATTTTAATTGCCGACTTAACCGTAGTACCGCTAGTGTAAATATCATCAACTAACAGCACCCGATCGCGCGGGCGCCGGCGGCGAAAATCTTTCCCCAAACCTAAAGCATTTTTCATTTCCGCTTGTCGCTGCTGTGGCGTCAGAGCGAATAAAGCCTGAGTATTTTTCACCCGATCCAAACCGTGCCGCTGCAAAGGCAAACCAGTCAGCTCACAAAAACTTTCAGCCAACAGTTCCGCCTGGTTAAAACCGCGCTGCTTGAGCTTTTCTTTGTGCAGGGGAATCGGTACAACTGTTAAATTGTCTATAGCTAATTCAGGAAAACTCAGCCAAGCTTCCGCCAGCCAGCCGCCTAGAGGTTTCGCTAATTGCGGATTGTCGTCATATTTCAAAGCTGCGATCGCCCGTTTGAGAGCCCCGCCGTACTCACCCCACACAAAAACACGCTGCTCTGAATGCCAAAATCGACCCGGATCGCTTAACTGACATCGCTGAAGTTGCTTGTGACAGTACAAACAAAACTCTTCGGCGGCCGGTCGCTGACAAAGAGGACAGTTAGACTTAAGAAATAGATTGAGAAAAGATTTGACTAATCCCGTCCATTTTCGCTTGTTCATCCTAAAATTATCGTAAGTGATTAATGGGAAAAACTTTCAACTTCAATCAGTTTCCACCGACAGGCTCGCAGCGTGAAAAACCTCTACTGGTTAGACAAAATTCAACCTTCCGACAGATATGCAGTGGGAGAAAAAGCATTTTACTTGAGCTCTTTGCTCCAGAAAAATCATCCTGTTGTACCGGGTTTTGTCGTGCCGGCCACCACATTCTGGCAGTTTTTAGAGTCGATCGAGTGCCTAGAACCGCTGTTTGCTGACTGGCCACACTCTTCCCTGCACTTGAATGTCGATGAACCCAGACAACTGCAATCGATCGCCCGCAGCATCCGCCACCAAATCCTCGCCGGCAAACTGCCAGATTCACTGCTCTCCACCCTAGAGTCTGCGGTTGCTCAACTCAACTCACAGTCAAACTTAAACTCCACAGCCTTAATTTTTCGCCCTTCCCTGACTTCCTGGAACCCGAAAACAGTCGGCATTCTGGAATCTCAGGCAGTACGGGCAGAACCCGAAGCCATTGGGGCCGGACTCAAACGAGCTTGGGCAGAAATGTTCAGAGCCCGAAGTCTATTTTACTGGCAGCGGTGCGGCCTGCGGGTACAGCAAATCAATCCCGCAGTTTTGGTGCAGCCACTTCAAGAAGCGATCGCCGCAGGCGAGGTGAAAACAAAGGCGGGCGCACAGTGGGAAATCCAAGCCACCAGCGGTTTGGGATTGTCTCTCGCTAGGGGAGAAACCATCCCCGATTACTATCAAGTGCAGCCAGAAACAACCGCGGTTAAATTCCAGCGGATCGGTTACAAAACATTAGCCTACAATCTCAAAGTCGGCGATGGTGAACCGAAAAAAAAACTGCTGCTGGGCAAGTTTGCTGCTTTCCCAATTCCCGATTCTCCATTTATAATTCCTGATTTTGCTGACTGTTGCGTGCAAGTTTTAGCGCTGGGAGAGGAAGCACAAACAGAATACGTTTTAGAGGAATGGCAACTGCAAGAAATCATTGAATTGAGTAAAAAAGCGATCGCAGAATTTGACTCGGATTTAATTTTGGAGTGGACGCTAAACCAGACAGCAAACAGCGGCGAACCGCAGTTTTATTTCACTCAAGTTCGTCTAGTGAAAGGGGAAAAAGCTGCGCCACTAGAAGAAAATCCGAGATCCCTCCCGCACCGAAACTCGATCGCCCCAGCCCGAACTCCTGCGATACTCAGAGGTTTGGCAGCAGCATCAGGAAAAGCCGAAGCAATTGCCCAAGTTATGACTAATTCCCACCCAGAAAACGCGGAATTCTTAGCCGGAGGCATTTTGGTAGCCCCGACAATCGATCCGAATTGGCTGCCTTGGCTAAAAGTGGCTGCTGGGGTGGTTGCGGAACAAGGAGGCATGACCTGCCACGGCGCCATTTTAGCGAGAGAATTGGGGATTCCCGCCGTTGTGGGAGTTGCCGGGGCCACGCGGGCGATCGCCTCGGGCGATTCGGTTGTGGTAGACGGCGATAGCGGAGAAGTTTTTGCCCTCACCCAACAGGATGCGATCGAGACAGGAGACAGCCGCCGACTTCGGGACACAGCAAAAAAGGCAGATATATACAGTACAGCAGCCAAAATGTCAATAGCCAAACACCAATCTTCTACCTCCGAGCGATCGTCCAATTGGGCGTCTAAAGCTCGACAATCTGAGTCTACTCAATATGTTTGGGGCCCACCAACGGCGACTCAACTGCTAGTTAATGTCAGCCAAACAAGTTCGATTGACCGCCTCAAAAATCTGCCAATAGACGGCATCGGATTGCTGCGATCGGAATTAATGGCATTAGAAGCTTTGGACTGTGAAAACCCCAAAGTTTGGCTGCAAGACGGCCGCCAATCGGAATTTGTCGATCGCATGGCGGATTGCCTCAGCTTGTTTGCTGCTGCCGTTTCGCCGCAGCCAATATTTTATCGATCTCTCGACTTACGCGAGTCAGGCGCCCACGGCAGTTTCAGTTATACCTTTGAACCGGAATTATTTGATTGGGAACTATGCGTACTTCAAAAAGTCTGCGAGTCAGGTCATACCAATGTTAATTTAATTTTGCCTTTCGTGCGCTCGGTTGACGAGTTTATCTACTGCCGCCAGCGCTTAGAAACTGTTTGGAAAAACCGCTCTACAGAGTTTCAAATGTGGATTATGGCGGAAGTTCCTTCGGTGTTATTTTTATTACCAGATTACGTAAAAGCCGGAGTTCAAGGAATTTCCATCGGCACCAACGATTTAACCCAATTTCTGTTAGGCATTCACCGCAACTCCGACCAGGTAGCAGGTGCTTTCAACGGGCGCGATCGAGCAGTGATGAGGGCGATCGAACAATTAATCCTTCAGGCGAGGGCTGCCGGCATTCCTTGCTCGATCTGCGGCGACGCTCCCGCATTGTATCCCCATACAGTTGAATCCTTCGTGCGGTGGGGGA
Source organism: Microcoleus sp. T3_D1 (assembly GCF_036700405.1). Classification (NCBI taxonomy): domain Bacteria; kingdom Bacillati; phylum Cyanobacteriota; class Cyanophyceae; order Oscillatoriales; family Microcoleaceae; genus Microcoleus; species Microcoleus sp. T3_D1. The sequence goes on along the minus strand of NZ_JAUBOV010000062.1, from coordinate 6,887 downwards.
TTTCGTCTATTTCGGTCAATGTCGATGCTGTAGAACAAACTAGCAGGGCGATCGTCCGCGCCGAACAGCGCCTGCTGCTAGAAGCCGCTCGATCGATAATTAACAATTAACAAATCCCGGACTCACTTTACCTCAGAAATCCGGTTTCTACTCTAAATCATAGCTTTGGCAAGCAGCCACCCGCTCAGAAATCGGCTTTCTAGACAACCCGTGCGTCCAGGAATATTAACAACTACAGAAATCCGGTTTCTAATTATATAGCAACCGCCCAGACAGTGAGGACATTTTTAATTGGTGAAGCCCTTGCTTTTATTGCTTTTATTGCTTTTATTCCTTCTTCCTTCTTCCTTCTTCCTGACATCCGTTACATCCGTTACATCCGTTACATCTCATATCTTGCACCATTTTCAAGAACAGGCTTTTCGGCCTGTTCCACAAAGAGTTAATTTGATTGTGGGATGGGCATCCTGCCCGTCCATAAAAAGCTTATTGCAAATGGTGCAAGATATAAGTTACATCCGTTACATAATCCGTTGCCGAACTTCCTTCCACTAACATCCGATTTTAAAGCTAGGATAGAAATATCACCAATTCTTGACATGGAGGTAAAAACCGTGAAATCAAAAATTATTGCAACCGCAGCAATACTTGCCGCCCTGGCCTTCATGCCTCCTCACCCAGCATTTTCTCAACCTGCAACTGACGGTGGCAAAAAACCCGGATTCTGGCAACCTCAAGCGCAGGTTGACAATACTCGCAACATTACCCTAAGACTGTTAAATGAAACTGGATTAAACCTAGAATACGGTCAATCAGGTGCCAGCTTGTCATCCTTGCCCGTCGGAGCCAGCAGAAACATCATTGTTCGCATCAGCAATCGCACCGGCGACATTGCCAATATTCCGATTAATGTCGCAAGAGGAACCACAACTTTGAAATACGACTATAATGTTGACTCGCAGACAAACATTGTGACGATTCGCATCACCAGAGCCGACGGCAGCACTAGGCAAGACCGATCAGTTTATATTGATGAAAAAGGGCGAGTTTACTCTTTCTAAGACTGCGGCTCATCAACCCGGTTTCTCCTGATAAATCTTGGTTTTAGCAGCGAGGTATCCGGGAAGAAATCGGGTTTCTAGACTAGCGTGCATAAATTCTGTCTTTCTCAAAAAGTATGAATCAAGTGCAGCCCCTAAAGAATCGATGTTTTTGTGCAGCGGATTTGACATTGCATCCCCAAAATCAACTGCTGTTTGCAATTCGGCGCTACTGGCGCACTGGTGCATCAGGTGGGTTTCGAGAGGATGTCAACCGCCGCATCGCAGACTAATATCCGTCGTTTCTTTTGATACCTGCGCCTCGATTTCCCTCTTCTTTCGGTTTAGCTTTGTTCACTCGCAAGGGGCGCCCCATCCACTCTGCACCGTCTAATTCGGCAATTGCAGCGTCTTCTTGGGCATCCTCCATCATCTCAACAAATGCAAAACCGCGCATCCGACCGGTTTCCCTGTCGGTAGGCAAGACAACTCGCTTGACTGTGCCGTATTCTGCAAATACTGCTTTCAGGTCTTCTTCGGTGGCGCGGTAAGACAGATTTCCAATGTAGATAGTCATGTCGATCGAACTGAACTTGTTGTGCTATACATAATAACCTTTTAATTTAACTGTCAAGTGCTATCTACCATACAACTGGGCGATCGACTCTGACTAAAAGGGTTTGCCGGACTGACCAACCCTTGGTACTGGCTGCAATAGTTAGCTTAATCAAAACTCATATCCTCACTCGCCCTGCGGATGAGTGAGGAGATGAGTTTTGGGGCGGCGAGGAATCCCACCCCTGAACAATACTTGATTTTCATCAGATCAGTGATAGGTGGGCGACGGATCACCAAGCATCTTCGGAAACAAAGCGACTAACAAGGTATAGCAATCCTCGAATCATTTGTGAATTTCTTACTCCCTCCCCGCGGCTTCAGGGAGGGTTGGGGAGGGGTAAAAAAATTACGATTTATTTAGGATTGCTATATGGTTCATAAAGTTCTAATATAAGTTAATTTAAGAAGGAAAATGATACAATTACATTTGAGGATTTTCTGCTCCGCCTACCTACCGAAACTATGGAAAAATGCTTTGGTAGTGATGGAAAATGGTCATACAAAGAGGCCAAATAAGTAAAGAAAGTAATCAAGAAGAAGGGCGAAAGCAATATACTTGTCGCCCCCTGCGCCTGATTTATCATAAGCCTGATAAATTATGGTCAAAACTAAAAAATATTTTCACTTTTATCAACACAACAAATTATCAATAATTAGGAAAGGCGATCGAGTTTGCATTTCGTCAACTTTCTCAGCCAAATATTGGGAACTGGTTTACACACTGCTGTTATTGTAATTCATCTATCTGAGAAAGGCTATACGGGAATCGAAAGTGTCTGTGCAGAGTTTCTAGCGGGAAGTGAGCAATTCAGTCTAGCCAAGTGTGGAAATCCCGTAAGGGAAAAACGCGAAAAGCCAAACTGTGAAGTTTGGAAGCCCACGCCATAACTGTAATCAGTTTGGCGTTGGGAGGATGTTACTGCTTTTCCTTAGTCGATCGAGATTGACTGAGGCCCGCTGCTTTTACCGTTGGTGGGTTCGGCTGGGGGAGTAGTGTAGGAAGTTGAACCAGCTTGCTCGTCGATCCAGCTTTTAACGGGATCTTCGTGAAGGTTGAGTCGAAGCAGGCCAGATAAAAATCCGCCCGCGAAGGCGATCGGCTGTTGGATCAATTCTTGGGCCATTGGGATGAGTTCGTCGAGGAACATTCAAGAGTCTCCTTGTGCTGCAGGGGTTCTACCTTAACTGTATCGTTTGTACTGCGATGCTGGTAGCGGCCTACAAAAAACCTTCCAGCGCTGAAGATGGGCGATGGCGAAGAAGCCGGCTAATGGCCTACAATGCTAATCACGTTGCTGCAAAAATTTTATGTGCCGTTTGCTGGGCTACCTCGGGGAGCCGATTTTACTCGATGCTATTCTGTACAAGCCGGAACATTCCCTAATTGTGCAGAGTTACCAGCCCCGCGAAATGACTTCTGGCCTACTCAACGCTGACGGTTTTGGTATTGGTTGGTATCACCCGCACCTAGATACTGACCCGTTTACTTATAAAAATGTACAGCCAATTTGGAGCGACGTTAACCTTCCGAGTATCAGTCGATACGTTGAATCTGGATGCGCGATCGGATATGTTCGCAGTGCAACTTCAGGACAAGCTGTAGATTTGAGCAACTGTCAGCCGTTTCAGAACGATCGCCTGCTGTTCGTACACAACGGCTTCGTGAAAAATTTTCGGCAAACTCTTTACAGACCAATTCGCGATCGGCTCAGCGATACGCTGTATCAATCAATTAACGGTACTACAGATTCTGAGCATATCTTCGCCTTGTTTGTCAATGAATTGACAGCCGGAAATCTGACCATACAAGCAGCTTTGCAAAACTCGCTGAAAACTTTGGCCGAGCTAGCAAACTTTCACCAAGTAGAATTTTCAGCTAATATAATTATCAGCGACGGACACCAGCTCGTTGCCTCTCGCTTTGCTTCCCAAAAAACCCCTCCTTCCCTCTATTGGCTGCGAGACGATTTAAATTTCCCGAATTCTGTCATTATTGCTTCTGAACCTTTATTTGCTGGCAATTGGCACGAGTGTCCAGTCCAGAGCATTATCAGTACCGGAGTAGAGCGTGATATCGAAATCTATCCAATCTTGTAGAGAGGCAATTTATCGCGATTTGCAGCAGTGTCGCAGCGGCACTTTCAAGCTATTTGCAGACATCGATTATGATACTTTTTGCCGTCAAGCTCATCCTGATTTCAGTCCAGTTGGCTGGCACTTAGGTCACATTGCTTATACTGAGGATTTGTGGCTGTTGCAGCGATGTGCTGGGTTGGAACCAGTCTTTCCTCAGTATCACCAACTGTTTGCTGCTGATATTTTGCCGAAAAAACAACGGGTTTTTCTGCCGACGTTACGTGAAGTTGAATTATATCTGGACGCGGTGAGAAAAAAGGTGTTAGATTATTTGGAAGTAGCGCCGATCGACGAGCAAGAACGTCTGTGGCGGTTTATTATTCAGCACGAAAGCCAGCACTGCGAAACAGTTGCTTTCGTGTTGCAAATGCACAGGAAGAAGGAAGGAAGGCACGACACGGATTTGGACACGGATACACGGATTAATTCTCTACGACACAGAGGAATAAAGCGAGGAATAAAGCAGCAGAAATTCCCAAGGCCCAAGGCCCAATTCCCAATGCCCAATTCCCAATTCCCAATTACCGATTCGGCGATTGAAATTCCGGGCGGAGAATTTTACATGGGAAGCGATGCTGCTGAGGCTTTGGATAATGAGCGATCGCGCCACCTGTGTTATTTAGAAGCATACTCGATCGATCGCTATCCCGTCACTTGCCGTCAATACCGAGATTTCATGGAATCCGGCGGCTATCAAAACCCTGATTGGTGGTCAGCGGACGGCTGGAAATGGCTGCAAGGCGAAGCCGTCTCTCAACCGCTTTACTGGTCAGAAAATCCAGCTTTCAACAACCATCCAGTCTGCGGCGTGAGTTGGTACGAAGCCGAAGCTTACTGCAACTTTATCGGCAAGCGTTTGCCATCGGAAGCCGAATGGGAAAAAGCTGCGAGTTGGGATGCCACAAATCAAACATATCGCATCTATCCTTGGGGAGAAGAACCGCCAAACGGCAGCCTGTGCAATCACGGCAATAATATTGCCAATACCTCGCCAGTTGATGCCTTTCCTAAAGGAGCAAGTGCTGCTGGTTGCTGGGATATGTTGGGGAATGTTTGGGAATGGACTGCTTCAACCTTTGATGCCTATCCGGGATTTGAAAGTTATCCTTACAGGGGATATTCTCAAGTTTATTTTGATGGAGAACACCGGGTTTTGAAAGGCGGGAGTTGGGCGACTTTTCCGCAGGCACTGCGATCGACCTTTCGGAATTGGTACTATCCGGGCGTGCGGCAAATTATTGCTGGTTTTCGCTGCGCTAAGTAGTTGGCTAGGTAATTATAATAACCATCAAATTTGTTCATATTAAGGAATTTAGTCATCAGACTTTTCAACTTAACAAATTCCTTAATACTTGTCTTAGAAAGCTTATTTGACGAACATCAGATGGGAGCATCTCAGTTTTGCATTTACAGTGCGAGCGTCCCCGCTCGCGTATTGTACAATACGCGAGCGGGGACGCTCGCACTACAATAAAAAAATGCTTTTTACAAAACTGAGATGCTCCCACATCAGATCAATGGCTGGAGAGGGAATTGGAGACAAAATTTGTTTGCGAAATGCCTAACTTTTTTCCATGTAACAAGCTCAAGGTAAAACAAGTTTTGTTAAGTATTCAATAATTTTTGTGGATAAATTTTAAGTTTTAATTGTGGATGAGATCGCCATCGGGTGAGAGAATAGAGAATGGAGAGTGACCTGAAAAATCTGACTTGAGCGCGATATTTGGCAACGCGACTGCGTGATATACCCATGTGTGCATCTAAAAATTACTTTATGAAATCCCCAAGACTGTCCGACACGACAAACTCAGCCTCAACGAAGGAAAACCGGCTGCACTTAGAGCGGCTGGTGAGCGCTGCGGCACTGACACCCGCAGAAATCAATGCTGGCAGCGATGCAGTTAGGGGGTTGACTCAAACCCCCAAATCCCTGCCTCCAAAGTATTTCTACGACGATCGCGGATCGAAGCTGTTTGAGTTGATTTGCCAGTTGCCGGAATACTACTTGACACGCACTGAGACGGCAATTTTGCAGGGGTGCGCGGGGGCGATCGCCAATTTAACGGGCCCCTGCGAAATCGTCGAACTCGGCAGCGGCAGTTCCACCAAAACTCGGATTCTCCTTGATGCTTACAGTCAACTGGAATATCCCCTGCACTATTTGCCGATCGACATTAGTCCTACTATCCTAGAAAGCAGCGCTTGTCAACTGTTAGCAGATTATCCGTCGCTCCACATTCACGGACTTGTCAGCACTTACGAATTAGCCTTAGCTAAAATTGCACCGTCGCCGTTGCCAACCCGAATGATTTGCTTTCTAGGCAGTACCCTCGGCAATCTCAACGCTCAAGAATGCGATGTATTCTTCTCGCAAATTGTCGGTGCACTGCAGCCGGGAGAGTATTTTTTGCTGGGAATTGACTTGGACAAATCTAAGGATATTTTAGAGCCTGCCTACGATGACAGTCAAGGAGTAACGGCAGCATTTAACTTGAATATGCTGCGACATTTAAATCGAAAATATGAGGGAAATTTTGATTTATCACAGTTCGAGCATTGGGCTTTTTACAATCAAGAGGAATGTCAAATTGAAATGCACTTGAAAAGTAAAAAAGCGCAAACAGTGCACTTGCGTTCTCTCAATTTAACGGTTGAATTTGCAGCGGGAGAAACTATCCGCAGCGAAATATCGCGCAAGTTCAATCTCAATACTGTAAAAAAAGAACTGTCGCAGCGGGGTTTAATGCCAGTGCAGGTTTGGACAGATCCAAATCAGTGGTTTGGCTTGATGCTTTGTCAGATGTCAGTTGACAGTTGACAGTTGACCGTTGGCAGTTGGCAGTTGGCAGTTGGCAGTTGCCAATTGCCAATTGTTATTTGTTATTTGTTTTGAATATCTCCCAATAATCAGTAACTACTGACTACTGACTACTGACTGCTGACTACTGACTACTGACTACTGACTACTGACTACTGACTACTGACTACTGACTACTGACTACTGACTACTGACTACTGACCGGAAAACGAGACGCAAGCCCCTGGCTTTAGACACGGGGAAAAGTCGGTAGCGGTTTCAACCGCCTTGAACAA
>NZ_JAUBOV010000061.1:40305-47449 GCF_036700405.1 Microcoleus sp. T3_D1 | reverse complement strand
TCTTTGTGGAACAGGCATCTTGCCTGTTCTGTTGTATTTTTAGGGCGGGCGGGACGCCCACTCCACAAGAATTTCACCGTTTATGAAACACAGAATTTCACTCTTTGTGGAACAGGCATCTTGCCTGTTCTTGAGAAGGGTGTAAGATGTTAATTTCATCAAACTTGACTGTAAAATTTAGATGCGCCTGGGCTTAGTGAAGCAATACTACTGACAAATAACAACCAACTTATTGTCACGATCGAGGTCTTCCGAGACTTGTAATATAAAGCACAGCCTCACCCGCAGGAATACCGAGAACGTCATTGACACGATCGTCAAAAAAGCCCCCGATACCGCTGACACCCAAACGCAGTTGCATAGCTGCTAAATTCAACCGCTGGCCCAAATGACCCGCGTCCATGTGCAAATAGCGGTAAACTCGATCGCCATATTTTGCTACAGCCCTGTTCAAATCCGCCGTGTGAAACAACAGCGCCCCCGCATCTCTGCCCAAGTCTTGCCCCAAACACAAAAAATGCAGTTCCCTGCGGAAATTCTTAAACCGAATTTGCCGCAATTCTTGAGCTTTCGGAGCGTAATAGTAACAGCCTTCTTCTAACCCATGCACTCCCGAAACAGCAATAAAAGTCTCGATCAAACTTAGATCGAAATAGTCTGGATTACCGTCTAATCCTTGGTCGATATAGTGCTGCGGCTGGTAAGTAAAATCCAGCATAGCTAGCAGTTCGCCCAAGCTCAAAGAAGCACCTGTATAAGCACGGGTCGAACGCCTTTTGAGCATAGTATTTTCTAAAGTTTCCAGGTTCACTCCCCAAGGAATCGAAGGAGTGACAGTCGAAACTTTAGTACAAAATGGAAAGTTGTATTTATCCTCTAATTCCCCTTCACTTTCATCAAGTTTCCAGCCGTCAGATCCGGTAGGGTCTGATTCTAAATGCGTGGCTTTGTGGAGGTATTTTAACAGTTGACCGTCGGAAATTTTCGGGTAATCTGTGGTGGTGTTTCCGGGCAAAGCGGTTTTAAATTTAGGCAAGTTTTGGTCAATATCTAGCAAGTCGGCTAAAGCAACTACACAAATCGCTCCTTCTTGCTCCGAGTCAATGTAAAGTAATTCATTGACAGCTTCGTCCGCGAATCCTCCAATCAGGTGAGGTCGGTAATCGTTGACGGCGCAAGCTAACTCGATATTGCTCAATAAATGGCCAGTGTCTAGAAAAATTCGCCGATAAGCTCGGTCTTCGTAACGCCAAGAAGAACGGAAAAAAACAGTGGTAATGGCGATCGCCAATTGGGTATTTTCTAGCGCTGGCGACTGGAAACAAGCTGCTTGCAATGTCGGCCAAACTTGACTGTCCCAAAAATGAACAAGTGAATGAGTTCTGCACTGATAGTTGTAGAGTCCGGCCGGCAACTGGGCAGTGCCACGGGAGATTAAATAAACCTCTGCTGGGTAGAGTCCACCCGCCGAGGGTGCAGATCGCAAATACAGGTAGCTGTCGTCTACCGTCTGCACTTTCGCCGTCAACCCGTAGCTGCACAGCAACAAGCTAGATAACCGATGCCACCAAGCGGCATCGGGATCGGCATCGGCATCCTCGGAGGGGTCTTTTAGATAAGGCTTGAGGTCAAAATAGGCTCCAATTTTATATTCTTTGAAAGGAACAGGTTGCTCTGTCCAATCTAGCTGTTTACTTTTAGCAGCAATGGTTTCAGGGTCGTATTTTGTCCGTTCGTGGTAGTGCTGAGCAATGGAGAGAGGAAGTTCTGGCATATTTCAGTAGAGGATTCGCTGTGGTTTCTCGATCGATCTTGACATTACTAACCGCTTACTGGTTGAGCAAGGCAGAATTTTACAAATATAAAAAAAATCTTAGAAAAAATGCGACTGTTGTTACACAAGCTTAACATAATAAGAGACATAAGTATAAATACACAGAACAATAACCATTAATTACTGTTATGGATTGGCTGCAGTAGCTGTCGTCATGAGGAATGAAAATGCAAAAGCTAAGCGCTGAGGAATTGCTTGCTCAGTATGCTGAGGGCCAGCGAAACTTTAACGCCGTTGACTTAAGTGAACATAACTTGTTTCAAGCAGATTTGACAGAAATAAATCTTTCTGGTAGCGTTCTGAGGCGAGCTTATTTGCCCTACGGAAATTTGACTCAAGCCAATCTTTATAAAACTGATTTGCAAGATGCTGAATTGGGCGACATTCAACTTTATCAAGCTAACTTGTCGGAAGCAACTTTATCAAGAGCAAACTTATCAAGAGCAAATTTGCGTCACGCCAATTTGCAAGGTGCTAATTTGCAGAAAGCCAATTTGCAAGGTGCGGATTTGTATAATGCAGATTTGACGAATGCTGATTTGAGATATGCGGATTTGAGCCGAGCTAATTTGGAGAAAGCAAAGTTAAGCAAAGCTCAATTAGGGGGCTGCAACTTATTTCGATCGCGCTTGGTGGATTTGTCGGAAGCTGAGTGCGATCGCACTACTATCGGGCCCGAAGGCTATTGATGATTTGCAGCGGCTAGCCTAGGGCGTAGGGCGATCGGCTCAATTAGTCGTGAAGCGTAGTTATCCCGTAGGGAATCGCCCTTTTTAAAATTTCTTAACATTTCTCGACAGGCGGGAAAATGTGAGTTACAGTCGTAGAGAACTTATCGATCCGCAACATTGACAATAAATAACACTTTTTCCAGCGGAAAACAGGCTAAAATTTATGAATTCTCCTGACAACAAATCCCGCGAACTCCGGCGCAAAGAACAAGAACTGCGGAAGCGAGAACAAGAAATTCGGCTCCGCGAACTAGAAGCCGAAATTGACCGCTCAGTGCCCGAACATCTAACAAGCAAGTACCAAGAACCAGACAGCCAAGTTAACGGCAAACTCAAACAGTGGCGCCGAAAAATTATAGCAGCCGCTCAATTTACAGGCATTGTCATTGCTGTTATCGTTGCAGTTCGCATAGCATCTTGGCTGGCAGCCGCCCTGATAGTGGGAGGCATTGCTTTCATAGCTTACAAAATGTTTATTGAAGAAGACAAAAGTTGAAAAGCTCACGCAGGAAACTATCAGGAAACACCCATGAACCTTAAAGTAGAAACTAGCAACTTTCTCAACGATTTAGAGCGAGTAGCCGCCGTCCGCCGAGAAATTGCCACTCGCCTCAGCAACATCGCCACAGCCATCAATCAATCAGAATTAGCAGGAGGAGAAGCATCGGGAAAACTTGGTTTAGAAACAGACAACGCCGACATTGATGTCGCCAGTAAAAACTTGCGCCAAGGAGTCTTTCGGCTGCTAGTCCTAGGCGACATGAAACGCGGTAAAAGCACTTTTCTCAATGCGTTAATCGGCGAAAACTTACTGCCCAGCGATGTAAATCCCTGTACAGCTTTGCTGACAATTTTGCGCTACGGTTCCGAAAAAAAAGTCACCGTTTATTTCAATGACGGCAAAAGCCCAAAACAGCTAGATTTTAAAAGTTTTAAACAGAACTACACAATTGACCCCGCTGAGGCAAAACGCTTAGAAGAAGAAAAGAAAGCAGCATTTCCAGATATCGATTGCGCCGTAGTAGAATATCCCTTACCTTTGCTGGAAAAAGGCATAGAAATAGTAGACAGTCCCGGACTGAACGATACAGAAGCCCGCAACGAATTATCTCTCGGTTACATCAACAACTGCCACGCTATTTTGTTTGTACTCAGGGCAACTCAGCCTTGCACAATGGGCGAAAGACGCTATCTAGAAAATTACATCAAAAATCGCGGCTTGAGCATTTTCTTCCTGATAAATGCTTGGGATCAGGTGCGGGAAAGTTTGATTGACCCGGATGATCCTGAAGAATTAGCAGAAGCAGAAGGGAAACTGCGGCGGGTTTTTCAAGCTAATTTGGCTGAATATTGTTTAACAGAAGGCCACGACATTTACGACGAGCGAGTGTTTGCAATTACCTCAATTAAGGCGCTGAGGTTGCGGATGAAAAACCCGGATGCGGATTTGGCAGGAACTGGTTTTCCAGAGTTTATGGCGGCACTGAATACGTTTTTGACGCAGGAAAGGGCGATTTCGGAATTGCGTCCGGCGAGGACTTTGGCGCGTCAAATTTCTGCTCGCGTCCGCGAAGCTGTTGGGCGCCGCTTACCATTACTCGATCGCGATGTCAATGAGTTGAAAGAAAAGATTAATTCAGTTGAGCCGGAGTTTAAAAAGCTGACTCAGATTCGCGATGAATTTCAACAAGAAATTATGGAAGTTAGAGATAGTAAATCGCGGGCGATCGCAGATTCTTTTCGCGCCTACGTTCTCAACTTAGAAAATACCTTTGAAACAGATTTCTTACGGTATCAACCGGAACTGAGATTTCTGGATTTCTTCAGCCAAGGCAAGCGAGAAGCTTTTGAAGCATCGCTCAAACGAGCCTTCGAGCAGTACATCAATGACAAACTAGCAGCTTGGACTCTCACGGCCGAACAAGAAATGAATTCAGCATTTTCGCAGCTATCGAAAAGTGCCGCAAATTACGGAGCATCTTACACGAAAGTGACTGAAAAAATTACCGAAAAACTGACGGGACAAAAAATACCAGCAGCAGTCAGCAACTCGAACGAAGATAACTCGCCCAGTTGGGCAAAATGGGCGATGGGATTGTTCTCGTTAACCACTGGAAATCTGGCAGGTGTAGCAATGGCAGGAGCGGGTTTTGATTGGAAAAATATCCTGCTCAACTTAATCACTGTGTTGAGCGTCAGTACGATTCTTGCTAGTTTGACGGGGATTGTTTTGGGGCCGCTGTACTTGGCTTTGTTGGGCATGGGTGTTGGGGTTTTGCAAGCAGACGGAGCTCATAAACAGTTGGTGAAAGCGGCGAAAAAAGAGCTAGTGAAATATCTGCCGCAGGTGGCTCAACAGCAGTGGCAGCCGATTCACGATGCTGTAAAAGAGTGTTTTGATATTTACGGGCGAGAAGTGGGCGATCGCATGAATGCTGATATTACTTCTCGGAAATCTGAGTTAGATAATTTGCTGGAACAAAAGGAATCTCACGAGATTAATTTTCAGGCTGAATCGCAGCGGTTGAAAAAATTGGAGGCTGATGTTTCTGCCGAGTCGCAGAGTATTGAATCGCTATATCAAGCTTTCCTAGCATCCGCTAAATGAAATAAAACAACAATATGCAACAACCCGAAATTTATCAATACCTGACCGACTATCTCAAATCAGCCCTCGGTATTCTCGAACTTGACAAAAACTCCCAACTGTATCGAGATACTACCTCAATCTGCGACTATCTCGCCAAACCAACTTTTCAAGTTGCTGTCTTTGGCCCGTTTAATTACGGCAAGTCCACTTTGCTCAATGCAATGCTTGGAAATCGTGCTTTGCCGATCGACCTTGTGCCCACTACAGGTGCTGCCATTTATGTCAACTACGGCGAGGAATTGCACGCAAAAATTACCCTGAAAGACGGCAGGGAAATTAGCGAACGGGGGACTGATGTGTTGAAACGCTATGCTATCCTTGACGACGCGAGACAAATGCGGGATGATGTGGCGGCAGTGAATGTTTACTGTCCCCATCCATTCCTGCAAACCGGTGTGGAATTGCTGGATTTGCCGGGAACCAACGATCGCGAAGAACAGGATAATTTGGTTCGGGATAAATTGCTAACGGCTGATTTAGTTGTGCAGGTTTTAGATGCTCGCAAATTGATGACTTTAGGCGAACGGGAGAACTTGAGAGATTGGTTGAGCGATCGCAACATCAACACTGTCGTCTTTGTTGCCAATTTTCTCAATCTACTCGAACCAGACGACCAAAAACAAGTATACAATCGGTTGTTGTTTGTTGCCGAAAGTTTTCGCTCCAATTTGCCGAACAATATCAGCAATATCTACCGCGTCGATGCTTTGCCGGCTTTGAGGGCGAGGCTGAAAGGAGATGTGGCGGCCGCCCAAACTACAGGAATTGCCAGCTTTGAATCGGCTTTGCAAAGTATTGTGGCAGCTCAACAGGAACAACTAGCAGTTAAATTGCCCAGAATTGAAGCTATAGCTACTAAAATTTGCCAATCTCTCCGAGCCAAAGCTGAAACTGTCACCGCAGAAATAGCCACAGCTCAAAAAAAGCACAAAGACAAAATTGAAATTAAACAAAAAGCCGAAAAACTGATATCAAAAGGCTTTCAAGCCAGCGTTTCCGACTTCGAGATTTGGCTTTACCAGCCCACACTTTTGCAGCGGTATCAATCGGAAATGGCGCTGTCGCTCCAGGAAGGAAGTTTTGATGCGTGGAAGCTAAAATTTCAGCGAGAGGCGTTACATCAGCAGCAAACCATCGCAGAATGGGTAAATAAAGCTTGCGAATTCTTTGAGAAAGAACCGCCGATCGCACTTTTGATTTCGTTTCCTCCATCCCCGCAAGTCAGTTTACCGGAACCGCCACCACCTCCAGCTCAAAAGTCGAACGAGGGCGAAGTGACTCCAGTGGCGATCGCCACTGGCTTAGGTTGGCTATTGGGCGGGCCTGTGGGAGCTGCAGTAGTCGGCGGTGCTAGCTATATTTTGAATAAAAGAACTGGGTATGAAAAGCCGCCTGAATCGTCAGAAGCTTATCTCAATCAAGTAAAGGAAATTTGCAGTGAGGCTGCTAAAAACTATCTCGCTCGCTTCAGCACCGATACTTTTTCTATGCTGCAACACTACAAGGAAATCGCCGGAAAAGTTATCTGTTTTCAAGACAGCAAAGAGCCATTAAATGTGAATGTTCAACAGTACCAGTTACAGTTAGTAAATAATTTAATCGAGAACTTAGAAGCACAATTGGATAGAATAAAAGTTATATGATTTGAGATTTTAGATTAGTTTCATGGCCCTGTCAAATCATAAAGAACAGGCAAGATGCCTGTTCCACACAAATTCAGTTTTATTGTGGGAAGAACAGGCAAGATGCCTGTTCTACAAAAATTCAGTTTTATTGTGGGAAGAACAGGCAAGATGCCTGTTCCACAAAAATTCAGTTTTATTGTGGGAAGAACAGGCAAGATGCCTGTTCCACAAAAATTCAGTTTTATTGTGGGAAGAACAGGCAAGATGCCTGTTCCACAAAAATTCAGTTTTATTGTGGGAAGAA
>NZ_JAUBOV010000061.1:0-40205 GCF_036700405.1 Microcoleus sp. T3_D1 | reverse complement strand
TGTTCCACAAAAATTCAGTTTTATTGTGGGAAGAACAGGCAAGATGCCTGTTCCACAAAAATTCAGTTTTATTGTGGAACGGGCATCTTGCCCGTTCCTAAAAATAATGAAAGATCCAATTTCTAATCAGTCACTGCTTTAACTTCCTTCAAATGACCAAATCTGTAATTAACGGCAAATGATCTGAACCGACATTGCGGCCAGTACGAATCTTCAAAACACCAATTTCTTTGCTGACTAGAAAGTGATCGATCGGAATATAAGCCAGCGGCATAAAAGTCGGCCAAGTCGGTAAAATGCCAAAGCCCGATCGCGCATTTCGCAGGTTTCCGGTTTTTACCATATTTTTGTAGAATGGCGACCACATTGTGGTATTCAAATCCCCAACCACAATCAGCGGATTTTTGACTTGGGCTGCATACTCGCCGATGCCTGCTAGCTGTTTATTGCGATCGATAAAACTCTCCTGTTTGACTGGCACAGTCGGATGAGCAAGAATCAGAGAAATGATTTTACCTTGAAATTTAACATCCGCCGACAAGCTCTTTCTTTGATTTGAAAAGGCTTTAACCGAAGAATTTTCTAAAGGCAGCTTGCTGTATATTGCACTCCCAAATCTCTCAGATTCTTGCTGGGTAGAAGAGTAAGGAAAAATCTCGCTTAAAACCGATAATTCTCTTGCCCAAGTTGAGTTGACTTCTACAAAAACCGCGATATCAGGTTGTTCTGCTTGAACCAGCGATATCACCTCAGAATATCGCCGATTAGCCCTTAAAACATTTGAATGCAAAATCCGCAAGTTGTGTCCGGGATTTGCTCCTGCAACTGCTGGCGCTGGAAAATACCAAGGAACAATTTCCGCCAAATTAATGATAAGGCAAAATGCGCTCACCAGCAACCATATTTTTTTTGAGCGCACGAGAGCGAAGAATATAAAAGTAGAGAAACCAACCAGCAGATATTGTAGTTTAAAATGAGAAGTCAACTCAAAAAACAGGTTGAATTCTCCCAAGTAACCTGTTATTGACAATACAGCATTTACACTGGCGGCGATAATAAACCATTTTAAAATTACGTGCTTCAAGCTAATAATTTGGTTATTGCTGTGCAGTACCGTCCATTTCAGCTTAATTTTGAGGTCGTTGGTAATAGGCAATTTATCAACTTCTATTACCAGTTGTTCTGGCTGTTCCAACTCTCGCCGCTTTTGATAAAATCTCACCAGCAAGCTATCTATCACAAAATAACTAAAATAATTGGCAACAAATCCTACAAATACCAACACACCTAAACCGATTAGCATACCAAAGGAACCGCCTACTTTCCTCAAAGCCGACCAAGTGGCTGCGTCACCTGTTTTACCTGTCGCTACTCTCGCTATTAATAGCATTAAAGTAGGCAATCCGATCGTGATTATGTTTCTGATGATAGAGTCCATTATACAGTTTTAGATTTTAGATTTTAGATTTTAGATTGGGAATGAATGATGCAGTTTTTAGGGCAATGCACACCCCACCTATTGACTTAAGAGCGACTTTACAAAATCGGGATACTCCTTAAATTTCATAGATTTCTAACGGTAAGTTGTCGGGATCTCGAAAAAATGTAAACCGTTTTTCTGTAATCTCGTCAAGGCGAATGTTTTCTACTTCTACTTGTTGAAATTTTAAGTAAGCAACTGATGCTTCTATGTCCTCAACTGCAAAAGCTAAATGTCTCAAACCGCAAGCTTCAGGATTGTTAACTCTTTCAGGAGGATGGGGAAATGAGAAAAGCTCGATGGTGTCGCCGTTTCCGACTCGCAAATCTAGTTTGTAAGAATTCCTCTCGGTTCGGAAAGTTTCTTTGATAATGGAACATCCCAATACTTCTACATAAAATTTCTTCGATGCTTCGTAATCCGAGCAAATAATCGCCACATGATGTATTGCTTTTATTTTCATCTTAAAAAAGTTAGTTAGTTGCGTTTTTCTGAGATGTTGCACCATTCTCAATAAGCTTTTTATGAACAGGCTTTCCGGCCTGTTCCACAACAAACAAAATTCACTCTTTGTGGAACAGGCATCTTGCCTGTTCTTGAGAATGGTGCTAGATGTGAGGTTTTGCCAAAAGCACAGCACGCTATTGACAATTATATTTGACGATCGCAGACTCTGCGAGAAACCCTGCTAAATTCATCGCGAGATCCCTTTATTTTCCCCGCCAAAATCTTAATCTGAAAAAGTTCTGCAAAAAAAGTACCCTACTTTGATAAAATGAGAGTTTTGCAGTCAATCACCCAATTTGCATCTCAGGAGACAAGCACTATGGCCCGTATGTATTACGACACCGACGCGAACCTAGACCTCTTAGCCAACAAAACGATTGCTATCATCGGCTACGGTTCCCAAGGACACGCCCACGCCCTTAACCTCAAAGACAGTGGCATGAATGTCGTTGTCGGTTTGTATCCCGGTAGCAAATCTGCCGCCAAAGCAACCGACGCGGGTTTAACAGTGCACCCCGTAGACAAAGCAGCCGCCGCCGCTGACTTCATCATGATTTTATTGCCCGATGAAGTTCAAAAAACTATTTACAAAGAACAAATCGAACCCAACCTTTCTGAAGGAAATGTTTTAGCATTTGCTCACGGTTTTAACATTCACTTCGGCCAAGTTGTTCCCCCTGCCAATGTAGACGTAGTAATGGTTGCCCCCAAAGGCCCCGGACACTTGGTGCGGCGGACTTACGAACAAGGGGAAGGTGTTCCGAGTTTGTTTGCAGTATATCAAGATGCTTCCGGTCAAGCGCGCGATCGGGCAATGGCCTATGCTAAAGGTATCGGCGGCACCAGAGCAGGCATCCTGGAAACCACTTTCCGCGAAGAAACAGAAACCGATCTTTTTGGCGAACAAGTAGTTTTGTGCGGCGGTTTGAGCGCCTTAATTAAAGCTGGATTTGAAACTTTAGTTAACGCCGGATACCAACCGGAATTAGCTTATTTTGAATGTTTGCACGAAGTTAAACTTATCGTTGACTTAGTAGTAGAAGGAGGCCTCGCCAAAATGCGCGACAGCATCTCCAATACCGCAGAATACGGCGATTTAACTCGCGGCCCCCGCATCGTCACGGATCAAACCCGCGCCGAAATGCGAAAAATTCTCAGCGAAATTCAATCCGGTCAATTTGCCCGCGAATTCGTTCTGGAAAACCAAGCCGGCAAGCCAGGTTTTACCTCCATGCGCCGTCAGGAAGCAGAACATCCTATTGAAGAAGTTGGTAAAGATTTGCGAGCTATGTTTAGCTGGTTGAAAAAGCAAGCCTAATCAATTTTAGATTTTAGATTTTAGATTTTAGAGGGGAAGACCAATCTAAAACAGTCCTGGAGGCATAACCTCTATCTGTAGGGTGTGCATTGCACACCTTACCGCTGGGAAAATCTCAAATCTCAAGTTTAATCGATTACAGATTAGAGATGGGATAAAAAATCTAAAATCTAAAATCCAAAATCTAAAATCGTCATGTTTGGTTTCGCTTCGCTTAACCCAACCTACAAGGAAATGGCTAGGTATTGTTAAAGAAACAGGGTTTCTCGTTGGTAGCTCAAAACTATCGACTCGGGCTAGGACTTTTTTGCAGTTTCTCAATATCCTGTTCCCTTTTCTCGTTGAAATCTCTCGGCCTCAACCAATCCGGCCACAACCCGACGAAGAACTTTCGACTGGCCACGCTACTATCTCTTACAGGTTTGGGGAGAAAAGTTAAAGTGTCACCGTAAAGGGTAAACAGGGCTGCCAACAGAATCAATAGTGGGATAAGATTTTTTTTAGGCATCGCAGTTGGGGAGTAGAGTTTGTGAAAGCGCTTGGTTATATTTTGCCCTTGCACGGACAAAAAATATCAGAAACAGCTTAAGAAGAAAAATATCCCCTGGGGGCTAAGCTACCGCGCATACAAAAGGAAAGGCTGCTAGTCGTAATCTCGTTTCCGCTGACATGGGAATCATAATTTTCCCAGTGTAGTAGGAGCTTCCCGTGTGGCTCCGCGCTCTCAGGAGCGATCGGGACGATCGCACTCAAGTATAATTTCGATGTCACCTTATTTGATATTACTACAAGTTTTTATCATTAGTTATTAGCTGATGACTAATGACTAATGATTAATGACTAATGATATTATGTCCCATCGATTTACGGCGATTAAAGGTCGGGTCGGGTTTACAGATTTTCCCGTTTCTATTCAATATCTTGGCGAACCCGCCCCTACAGGAATCATGGTTAATTGACCGGACATGATATGACTAATCACTAATCACTAATCACTACTTATTCCTTTGAATAAAAGTTTGCACGACTGTATTAATTTCCGGGGAAATTTCTGTTACTAGCCGCACCGGGATTTCTGATGTAGAAGCAAATCGCGCGTATTCTGGTGTTAGAAAGACTGCATATTTGTCAGCTTCAGCAGTCAGTTGAGCGGCGGTAGCCAAACTTACAGCTTTAATATAATTGCGTATGCTAACAGCTTGGTCGCCGACAAGTTCATCGCCGGTAATTACTGTGCTCGGCCTGCGAACTTGGTTTAAAGTTGTACTCGGATCTTTGACGCTTAAGTGCGTTCCTCCTACAAAACCAACTAGCCATTTAGGAGAGGGAATTTTTGGAAAGCCGGCAATTTGTTCGGCTAAGGCGGGAGTGGTTTTGTCTGCCGAAGATGCTACTATTAATGTGGGAATCTTAATTTTACTTAAGCCCGTTTCTCCAAATAGTAATGATGCGATCGGATTCATGGCGATCGCCCTTTTAATCCTCCCATCCCGCAATTGATACCGTTCTTCGGGCAATCCGGCCGCCGCGCACTGAATGCCTTCGCCCAAGCTGAACCCAATCAAATCCCCCTGACACCTTTGTTTGAGTCCGCTCAATTGCAGTTCGGCGCCGGCCACGGACAAGGCTGTAGCGCCGCCAAAGGAATAGCCAATTATTATCGATCGGTCGATCGCGATTTTACCCTGCAAATTATCATCAGTTTGGTTCAATTTTGTCAGTTCGTCGAGTACAAAACTGATGTCTTTGGGACGGTCTAAAAACTCTTGAGGAGCTAGCAAGGGACACTTCCCCGCCATCGCAGCATTGGTATTCGTCTCGTTGCTGCCCGGATGTTCTAAAGCTGCTACCACATAGCCGTGAGACGCCAAATGCTCGGCTAAGTAGCGCAAATCCGTGCGGACGGAACCCAACCCGTGAGAAAAGACGATCGTCGGTTTGTCGGCTGTCGCAGCTCTTGACCAGTACACATCAACCGGAATAGGTCGATTGCGGGCGCTATCGTTCAAATCTAGCGCCCGTACCTGCACGACATTAGGGCCGGGTTGGGTGGGATCGAAAGGCAGCTTAAACGCGGGTTTAACCGCTGCTAACTGAGGTGCGATCGCCGCCATAAAGCGCTGAGTTTGCCAAAAACTTACGTTCATATTTCCCAAAACAGCGAAAGCTCGATCGAGATCCACCACCACCCGCGAACTCGGATAAGATTCAATGAAACTCAATATCGATAAGCCTTCCGGCGCCTTTGCTCCCTGCACCAGAGCGGCTCGCAGCGCTTCCACACCCCCACCGTCGCCCCTGGGTATGACAGTAGTCAAATCCGTCAGGATGCCAGTGCCGATGCCCGTATTTAGCAAGTTGCTCAGCCCGACTACATTTAGGGGAATTTTCGCTTGCAGCGCCCGAAAAATTTTACTCCGCTGTTCCTCAGACAGGAGGTTGGCATAAGCTTGCAGTTTGGCGGGGACTTTTCCTGTTTCTGCGAGTTCGCGCAAATCCGCAACCGATATTGACGATTCTAAAATACCTTTGCGGATAACAACCGTTTCTGCCGCTTTTACAGGGGATGTCGTGCCGCTGAAAGGATTAATCGAAATCGAACCCAAAACACTCGCCACCGAAGAAAACCATCTGAAATTTGGTCTGATACTCATTTTTACCTTATTGAACTAGAGGAGATATATCACCATATTCTCAAAATTCTCCCAGATACCGAGAAATTGTCCTAGATGCCGAGAAATTGCCTCCATCGGGGTGCGATCGAAATTAATTTGCCAAAGTGGGTACGATCGTCCGGGCTTTAGGCGGGTTGTTTTTGAATGATTAAACCGCAGAGGGCGCAGAGGGCGCCCAGGAAGAGAAGAGAGAAATAAATAGTGTCGGTACCCACGGATTTGATATTAACCTGCAGCCCGAAAAGTACAAACTTCGGGAGTTAGTTATCTCATGGACGGTTGCATCGGATGGATTAGGATTAAATCTTAACAGCAGATCAATGCAGATTCATAACATCATCTGCGGTTAAAATCTTCCTCAAGATACAGGAAAATAAACAACAAGCATCGAAATATCTGCGTGAACCCGGGCGATCGCTTCGGGTTCTTTGAGCGTTCCAGGTTTTTCCCACAAATTCTGGTGAGAAATAGTTGTTAAAATCAGCAAATCGTGTTCTAACAAATTCTGCGAAACTAGCTTGATAAAATTTCCCCGCACCCGATTTACTGGTATCTCAGAGAGAATTTCCATCTCCGCCGCATTTTGATTGCTTTGTTCCCGTTTTGTCGCCACCAACAACACTTGCAAACTCGCCTTAAGTTCCTCGGCCAAACTCTTAGCAATACCCACGGTTTCCTGAAATCCAAACCGAGTCAACTCGCTGTCAGTTATCGCCAAAATAACTCTGGCTGTATTCTGGAGAGGATCGGGAAATCGAGCAATCAGTACGGGTACGGGCGATCGCCTTACCACATTGTCAATGATGCTGCCAAAAAAATTGTCGCGAGTCGTGGAAAATCCCTTCCAACCGCAAACTATTAAACTAGCCTCGCGTTCGGTTGCACTCCGCAGAATTCCGCGATCGATCGCATCATCTATCCTCGCGATCGGTTCAACCGCACAAGCAGCCGCATGGGCCACAGTTTCCGCAGCCGTCAAAAGTTGAGTTTGCTGCATTTTATCTGCGGGTGAAATTGCTTCGCCGCGATCGGACAAAATATGCAGCGGCAGCAAAGTTCCGTGAGATGTTTTTGCTAAAATCAAAGCCAAACGCAGCAAATTATCTTCCGTATTCGGATTAGCAACAGGCACTAAAACTCGGTCTCCCCAGGAATGCTTTCCCGAAGTAGCAGCCGGCAAACTCGACCCCGGCTGCTGCATTTGTTGACCCCACCGAGATACAATCCAAGGAGAAGCGACACAAGTTACTAAAATCATGGCAATGATGCCGTTCACCGTTACGCGATCGACCAATTTAATCTCAAAAGCAACCGTAATCGCAGCCAAAGTAGAAGCAGCTTGAGCAACAGAAAGACCGAACATTACCATAATGCTGGGAAACTCAAAACGAAATAATTTCCCCGGTAGCCAAGCTGCCAAAAACTTACTCACCACCTCAGCTAAAATCATCACCGCAGCCACCAACAAAGACTGCGGCTGCTTCACCAAAATTAGCGGGTCAATTAACATCCCCACAGAAATCAGAAAAAACGGCACAAACAGCGTATTGCCAATAAACTCAATCCGATTCATCAGGGGACTCATTTTGGGAATAATTTGAGTGATGGCAATTCCCGATAAAAATGCACCAATAATTGCCTCAATTTCAATTAGTTCTGCTGCGTAAGAAACTAGAAAGAGGGTTGCCAATACAAATATAAATTCTGCATTTTCGTCGTGACCGAATTTCTTAAAGAACCAGCGACCGATTTTGGGAACTCCCCACAAAGTACCAAAAGTGTAGATAGCAAGAGATGGAATGAGAAACAGCCAAAATTCTAGAGTGAGATTTCCTTTGAAAGCTTTAACAACAATTGCCAGCACCAACAGTCCCAACACATTCGTAATTAAAGTCCCGCCCAAAGTCGTAGTAATAGTCTGAGTTCGCATCAATCCCAATTTTGTGAGAATTGGCAGCGCTAAAAGGGTGTGCGTAGCAAAACAAGAAGCGACTAAAATTGCAGCCAGCCAGCTATATCCCAACAGCAGCATGGCTGCTGTCCCCAATATCATCGGTAACGAAAAAGTAGCCAGCCCAAATATGACAGCTTTGTCCGCATTGAGTTTGAGGTCGTCTAGGCTAGTTTCCAGTCCCGCTAGGAACATCAAAAACAGCAATCCTACAGTACCTAACAAAACAATAGTAGCGTCCCGTTGCAGCAAATTGAGACCGTTGGGCCCGACAATTACGCCAGCAATAATTAAACCGACTATTCCCGGCAGTCGCAAGCGCTCAAATAACAGCGGCGCGAGTAGCATGATTGCTAAAAGAACTAGAAAAACGGGAACGGGGGCGGTAATTGGCCCGGAAGTTAACATAAATTTCACCCTAAATATTGGCAGCGAACTGCTACCATATTTAAAAGGAAATAATCAAAATGTCTATCAATCTAAAGAGGTATTCTCAATATATTACAGGGTAATTGGTAATAAGTAATACTGGGCGCGAGTAACTCGGTTTATTGGTAAAATATGGGTTTGATAACTAGAAATTGGGTGGATCGCGAACTCCGATTAAAAAAACTATAATTTTATCTGGAGGCATAAAAAGCAGGTTAGGAGTCAAAATAACAGGTTGTGAGCGATCGACTTTAACGCCGAAACGTGGTTTTTGATCCTATTTGCGTCCACCACTATGTAGGTATCAAATGCAAGGGGACACATATCTATATCCCCAGATGGAGCGTGGCAAACTCGCTCCTAATTCAGAAACCCGGTTTCTTAAAAAAACCGGGTTTTTCACCACAACAGACAATTTAAATGGGTTAGTCTTGGACGCGAAAAAACCTGGTTTCTACGCAACGTACTTAACCTTACCCTTACGGTAGCTAAGTATGTATTGCTTGTCAAGATTTTTCCATCTAATTTTCAATGATAGGCTAAGCGATCGACACAATACTAGCTCGCTCGTAAGGCAATCTGTTAGTCGGCAAAACATCCAGATTAATTTGCAACGAATCCAAAGCCGGATTTTCGGCTAGCAGCTTTTGCGTCAAACTCTTATTAAGAATTTCCCAGAAATCCGTTTCATTGGGATAATTAGTCAAGAAACTGTCGATGCTTTGGTAAATCGGCACAAAGTCGGGATACTCATCCTGGGTAATTCCTGGTTTGTACTGATATTTGACATCAATATTGAGGTTATTCAAACCCTGGTGATCGATCGAGTAATTAGGAATCTTGAAATCCCATGCTTCGCCTAATTTACCATCTTGAGTGCGAGTAACGGTACTGCTGCGATCGTAAGGCAATCGGTTCGTCGGTAAAACATCCAAATTAACCGTCACCGACGAAAGTGCCGGATTGTCAGCAAGCACTTTTTCGGTCAGATTTTTGTTGACAATTTCCCAAAAATCTGTTTCGTTCGGGTAGTTAACTAAAAGATTGTCAATGCTCTTGTAAATAGGCACAAAATCAGGATACTCATAATTTTGAATCCCGTCTTTGTACTTATAATTTACATCAATATTCAGGTTGTTTAACCCTTGATGATTAATGGGGTAATTGGCCAATGTAAAATTCCATTTCTGCGTCAGTTGAGCGTCGGACGGAAAGAAAGCAATTCCTATTGGACGCTGTAGCTTGCTGTCGGGAGGGACAAAAATAGAACTGTTACTCGATCCAGGATTTCCCGATATTGGCAGCGGTTCGTCAGTCTTGCCATTATACCGCAAAACGGCGCCGGCACCGTTAGCATTAGCGCGGTTGTCAAAGCCAACTGCAAACAAATTGCCGATCGGCGAAAAAGCCAAACTACCTACATAATTGCTACTGGGCGAAGTGTCAGTATAATTGGTAGATAAAACCTTGACCAATTCCCCACTTCTTAAATTGTAGCGCCTGATATCGTTAGCAAAATCGCTGACATAAAGGTCGCCGTCAGCGGGCCCGATTGCCATTCCCAAAAGACTTGCAAATCCCTGACTCCGAGGCGAAGGATCGGGCGATGCAAAGATACTTAACTGCCGGGTTTGCGGGTTGTAACGCAGCACCTGACTGGGGAAACCTGCGCTAAAATCTGCTTTACCATTGCGAGCAACACTCCCCTGCGTTGTCACGTACAAATTGCCGTCAGGAGCAAACAGTAAACCGTTCGGGCCATTCAATCCTCCCGCTTGCTGATTTCCCGAAGCAAATACATCAATAAACTCTCCTGTTTTGCCGTTATATCGGAGAATTTGGTCACTCAAAAAACTGCTGACATAAAAATTACCGTCAGGGCCAAAAGCTAAACCGTAAGGGCGAAACAATCCGCCAGTTTCATCGACCGCCGTGTTCGGATTATCGCCGACAAACTTGTCAATAAAGGCGCCAGTAATTCCGTCATACCGCAATACCGCAGATGCTGTCGGTTCTCCCGAATTTCCGGGCTTTTCGCCGCTAGCAACGTAAATGTCCGACTTATCATCGCCATTGCCATCGGGTCCAAAAACGATCGTATCTGGATTGAACAAACCGCCGCTTCCCGGTGGAATAAATTCGCCTAGAAAATTGCCGGTATTGCCGTCAAACCGAAGTACATTATTTCCCCGGCTATTGCCAACTAGGAAAGTTCCTTGAGGATTGCTGGGTTGAGTGCGAGTAACTTTGCTGGTGCGGTTGTAGGGCAAGGTTTGGCTTGGCAGAACGTTGAAATCTATCTTAATTGCCGCCAAGGCAGGATTTTCGTTGAGGATATTTTGAGTCAAGTTTTTATTGACAACTTCCCAAAAATCAGTTTCGTTCGGATATGTGGTTAAAAAGTTATCAATGCTCTTGTAGATTGGCACAAAATCGGGATATTCATTGGGAGCGATTTCCGGCTTGTACTGGTAATCTATATCGAGATTGAGCTTGTTCAATCCTTGGTGATTGATTGCGTAGTCTTTGACTGAAAAATTCCAATCTTCTGTGATTTTGCCCGATTGACTGCGGAAAACTGTACTGGCGCGCTCGTAGGGCAATCTCTCCGTTGGCAACACTTCCATTTGAATCGTAACATCTGTCAGTACCGGATTTTCCTTAAGCACCTTTTCCGTCAAATTTTTGTTAACAATTTCCCAAAAATCTGTTTCGTTCGGGTAGTTAACTAGGAAATTATCAATACTTTGGTAAATGGGAACAAAATCTGGATATTCGTTCGGGGTAATTCCCGGTTTTAACCCGTAACCAACTTTGAGGTTGAGGGTGTTTAAACCTTGGTGTTCGATGGTGTAATCTTTAAAATTGAAAGCCCAGTTTTCATCAGGAAATAGGGAAGAAGTTTGGGATAGGGAGAGTTCACTAACAGGTAAAGCCATCCCTGTCAGTTCGTCTATCTCACCTTGAGTGGAGGTAGCGGTCGGGGATTTGAGACTACTATCAAATTTAAGATTGTCGCCTCCTGACGATGGGAGCTCGAAGTCGGTTAATTGCTCAAAAAGGTCGTTAGCGAAGCCCTCGTAGAGGATCGCACTACCAGTTGCAGCAGCCTCCCAATCTGGTTTTTGAGTCAAATCGTAGCTGGTATTAAATAAACCATTGGTATCGCCGACGGCGCTTGGGCTGAGCGGATTTAAGCGATCGAATTTACTCAATAAGTCTAGTATTTCCGCTGAAACACCCGCAACATTTCCCGGAATCGGATTTTCTGGAAACCGTCCTGCTGTGTTAAACATAAGCTATTTTTTTAGATACACCCGCCATCGGGAATTAATTTGAAGAGATTATACCCTCTTTTCCAAATATGTCAAGTACCTTAAGAAGTGTTTTATATTTACTTACCAAAATTAAAGCTGAAATTTGTCCCCTTTCTCAATCCTCTCGTTTCCCGTTGCATCAATATTGTTCAAATGTCAAACAGATTGTTCAAATGTCAAACAGTCAATAGAAATTTATGCGAAAAACCAGATTTCTAGTTCCCCGCACACAGATCCTGATGTGGCATACTCCTAAAAAAGAGAGACGTGCTTTTATCCCTTGCTCTTCCCTATTTAAAATCTAAAACCGGGAAAGGTTTCGCCGCTTCCATCTGCGCCGCTAAAGCAATTAAAGTTGCTTCCGCCGCCGGCCGCCCGATAATTTGAATCCCGACGGGCAAACCGTTGTTATCTAAAATAGCAGGAAGTGCGATCGCAGGCAAACCGCTAGCATTAAACGGCGGACAAGGAGCAACCCAATTAATAATGTGCTGCAAAGTTTCTTCAAAACTCAAATCCGCCCACTCCCCAACCCGGATTGGCGAGTGCATATAAGTCGGCAAAACTAACACATCAAATTTTTCAAAGAATCCCACAATCCGCCGTGAAATCACCTGCATTTGATTCACCGCCCGCAAATATTCCCCAGCCGAAATAGTTCTTTCTAACAGCCAGCGATTCATCGGTTCCAAAGCAGGGCCGGGAATGCCACTTGCCGCCGCCCCCGACTGCCAAATTGCGATAAACGGTTCGATTAAGCCCGTAAAATCCGGGCATCCAGGTTCGACATCGTGACCCAAATCTGTCAATAATTTTACTGTTTCGAGTACCGCTTGCTGACAGATAGGCGCGGCCTCGCCCACAGGGGAAATAGTCGTAGAAAACGCAATTCGCAGTTTGCCCTGCTGTTGACGGGAAGCCTCTAGAAAAGTCGGATTTGAATCTGGTAGCCAGTACGGATCGCCTGTTGTGTAGCCTGACATCACGTCCAAAAGTGCGGCGGCGTCAGCTACAGTGCGCGCCAGTGGGCCGTTGGCCGAAATGCCGCTGAGGTAATCTCCGACAGGTGCCCAGGAAACTCGCCCCCGCGACGGTTTAATGCCCACTAAACCGCAGCAGGAAGCTGGGCCTCGAATCGAACCGCCGCCGTCTGAACCTTGGGCGATCGCACACAAACCCGCTGCTACAGCCGCCGCTGAGCCACCGCTGGAACCTCCGGGTGTATAGTCTAAATTCCAGGGATTGCGCGCCGGTGGGAAACCTTCTGGTTCGGTGTAGGGTAATGAGCCAATTTGAGAGGTTGCTGTTTTCCCCAGAATGTTAAATCCGGCTGCTTTGATCCGCCATACTACTGACTCGTCGTAGGCAGAGATGTTACCCAGCAAAGCCTGAGTGCCGTAAGTACAGGGAACGCCGGTAACTGGTGTCAAGTCTTTAATGGCGATCGGCACTCCGAAAAAAGGTGGCAATTCCTGTGGCTTGTTTAACCCAGCTAGTTGCTCGGTTTGAGATTTAGCTAGGGCGATCGCCCGCTCGGCCGTTACAGTAAAATAACTGCCCAGCTCAGGGTTTAATCGCTCAATGCGTTCCAAGTACAGATTGACAATTTCTAAAGGCGACACTTCGAGGGCGCGGATCGACTCCGCCAACTCCAAAGCGGGAGTAAAAGCCCGATCGACAGAATTCATCCGTTTAACTCCTTAATAGTTTGGCAAAGTATCAATTTATACTGCGTGGCGGCGGAAAACTCTTTTCCTTAACAAAAATTCTCCCACAAAGTAGAAAATCCCTATTTGCTCGTAGGGCCAGAGCGATCGCATCCTCCAATTGGCAGAATATTTCCTTAGTAGTGCAGCATTATGACCCCTTCTTAGGATAGACTGAGTACAACAGTTAAGCTTTTGTGCAAGACGCGCACAATGGCGATCGGCATTGTCCAACTTCCACAAATCATCTGTTCGAGTCAGCCTTCTCACCAACTTAAGGTAGCGCATATGACACAACAGCATCCGCCCGCTCCTCGCCCGCCCGTACCCGGAGCTCCCCCACCGCCAGGAATGCCCCGCCCTCCAGCTCCCGGAATGCCCCCCAGAGCAGCAGGAATGCCGCCCGCACCGCCGCCCGCACCAGCACCAGCACCAGCAGCGCCACCCGCACCAGCGCCGCAATCCTTCGCCACACCTAAAGGCCCGAGTTCTAGCAGCGGCGGAGCTCCGAGTTTGAAAGAGCTAGTCATGCGAGCCAAAGAAGAAGGAGTATCCGACCTTCACCTCGGAGTAAACGAAGTTCCCCGCTTCCGCAAGCGGGGCGAGATTGCCGACATCGGGTATCCACCGACGGATTTAGATACGTTTTTTGGCTGGTTGCGGGAGTGCATGAGCGATGAAGAAATTGAAATTTTCCAAAAAACCCTAGACTTTGACGGCGCTTTCGACTTCGGGTTCGTCCGCATTCGGATCAGTTGCATGGACTCCTTGGCAGGCCCGGCAATGGTACTGCGGCTAATTCCTGCCAAAATCTTGACAATGGAGGAATTGAAACTGCCGGAGGTATTTAGGAAAATATGTGGCTACCACAAAGGGCTGATTTTGGTGACAGGCCCGACAGGTTCGGGTAAGTCTACCACGTTGGCCGCGATGATCGACTACATCAATAAGAATAAAGCCTACAATATCATCACGATCGAAGACCCGGTAGAATTCGTACACGAAAGCAAAAAATCCTTGATCAAGCACCGGGAAGTCGGCAGGCACACCCTCAAGTTTATGAGCGCTCTCAAAGGCGCTCTGCGACAAGACCCGGATATGCTGCTAGTAGGAGAAATTCGGGACAGAGAGACCGTGGAAATCGCCCTCAAAGCCTCTCAAACCGGTCACTTAGTTGCAGGAACCCTGCACACGAACAGTGCGGTTAAGACCCTGAACCGGATTCTTGATATGTTCGGGGCGGAAGAACAGGAGGCCATACGGGTTTCAATTTCCGAATCCC
This sequence comes from Microcoleus sp. T3_D1, assembly GCF_036700405.1. Classification (NCBI taxonomy): domain Bacteria; kingdom Bacillati; phylum Cyanobacteriota; class Cyanophyceae; order Oscillatoriales; family Microcoleaceae; genus Microcoleus; species Microcoleus sp. T3_D1. The sequence goes on along the minus strand of NZ_JAUBOV010000061.1, from coordinate 25,540 downwards.
TAGTGGCGATTATTGCTCAACTGCTGTGCAAAACCACAGACGGAAAGCGGGCTGCTTTCCACGACGTTATGATCAATACCGACGTGGTTAAGGAATACATTCTGAAGGGCCAGAATGAGGAAATCAATCAAATCATGATCAAAGATACTTATGAAGGCATGACGACGATGAATAAGTCGCTCTACGGTCTTTATCAAGAAGGTCGGATTACTGAAGAACTTTGTGTAGAGAACTCGCCGTTCCCGAACGAAATGGCTCAGATGCTCCGAGGTCGAGTCTAAAGGTCGAGTGTTAACAGTTAGCAGTTAAAAGTTAACTGTTAACTGTTAACTTTTATTGGTGTACTGAATTGAAAGTCGATCGCCCGATTTTGCCAGAAATTTTCAAAGGCATTGCGCTGTTTACGCCTGGGGGAGACTTAATCTATTGCATAGACCCCCACAAGCAAACTCGGTGGCATTTGCAGTTGTGCGTAGCTCTACAGGAGATTCTCGGTTTGTCGGAACCGCCGCATTTTCTGATACCTTGCTACACGGCAACCGTTGACTGCTGGCTCGATCCAGGCGATCGGCAGGTGAGGCTTGCTGCCGAGGCTTACCCCCCCGTGCTGCGACATCAAACGCTGCTGAACGCCATTTTTGGGACTGGCGACTTAGTGTGGCATCCCCGCAGCGAAGAAATGTGCGAACCGATGGCAATCGCTACTTATCACGAACAATTCCCCGAACTTTGGGAAAATCACGACTTAGTTGTACAGTATGCCAGCCCCGAAGCTCGATCGGACTGGAGCAATTCCATAGTAACTCCCTTGGGCTTTCAGCAATCGCAGCAGACTCGGCTTCCCAAACCAACAGCACTCACCCCACCGCCACAAACTCAAGGGTACGTTTTGCGTCTGTTTGTTTCCGGCAGCAACCCCAGCACCGAACGCACCCTCGAAACTTTACACCAGTTCTTAGAGAAATGCCTCGATCGTCCCTACACTTTAAAAGTAATTGATGTTTTGAAACATCCAGACCAAGCTGAGGCAGATCAGATTTCAGCAACTCCTACTTTGATTAAAATCTGGCCGAAACCCGTGCGACGAATTGTCGGCGAATTGAACGATAATGAAAAAATAGTGCGGCTGCTGAGCTATGCGGAATTTTAGATGGGGGCGAGAATTTTTGCGATTATTTAATACGGGCGATCGCGGTTTTAGTAGCGATGGAATTAACAACATTTAGTAATTCAGTCCTGCACCCAAAAAGTGGTTTGGCTTTCTACTTAGGAGCGCGAATTAAATAACTTACAATTTTAATTGTTATTGTGGGATGGGCGTCCCGCCCGTCCAAAAAGGACGGGCGGGACGCCCATCCCACTTTCAAGAGTGGAAGTTATTTAATTTTCATTCCTTATATCGGTTAGGTGTTCTTTGGCCGTACACCCTAAATATATAGGTTCTCCATCCAGGAGTGAATTGCGGGTGAGGCACTGCACTCACCGCGAATAATTAGGGTAACTTACTTGGCTTGAAAATTGTGGTAAGGTGCGCCGAAGAGCACCCTACTTTACCACAATCAATCGGGCAATCAGGAGAATTGAAAACCCTGGCTAATAGGAAAAAAGGTCGATCGACTTAATCAGGAAGACAAACATCCGGGGCGCACAAACTGGGGAAATCCAAAGTTGTGACTTCCAGCGTATCCAACTCAATTCTCCGAATTACATGATTGTTCGTATCAGCAACAAACAAATGAGGCCCGATCGCACTCAACCCTGAAGGTTCAAAAAATCGAGCCTTGAGACCTTTAGCATCAACCAAACCTGCAGTACCATCTCCAATCATCGTTCTGCACGTACCGCCCCGGTGGTCGATCCGCTTAATTTTGTGATTGTAAGTATCAGCCACCCAGAGGTAATTTTGAGCGTATTCAACACCCAAACAGTGCTGCAACCTTACCTCCTCAGCGCGACCATCTTTATCCCCAAAACCAAACAATTCACCGCTACCGCAGACTGTACGCACCTTGGGGTCTTCATCAATACCCACAGCGCGAATCGAACTAATTTCGCTGTCAGCAACAAACAACTCCGATCGATCCGTAGACAGGCCGCTGGGCTGAGAAAAAGCAGATTCTGCAAGACTTCCGTCAACACAGGATTCTCGGCCAATACCTGCATAAGTGGCGATCGTGCCAGTGTCTAACTGCATTTCCCAAATTTGGTGGGAACCCGCCATTGCAATAAAAAGTCTATTTCCAACTCTTTCTAAATCCCAAGGCGAATTCAATTGCGTTTCTAAACCCTTGCCGCTGCGGGGTGCAATTTCGTGACTTTGTTCGCCGGTACCAGCAACAGTTTCTACCCGTTGAGTCGTAAAATCAATCTTTCTGACAGCATGATTTTCCGTATCAGCAACATATAGAATTTGACTTTCTGCATCAAAAGCCATACCTTGAGGTGCAAAAAACTCAGCCTCTTCAAAGTTCCCATCAGTTAAACCCGGTTTACCGCTACCGATAACGTGCAGCACCTCACCTTCGAGGGTGCTGACAACAATCCTATTGTGGCCGGAATCGGCAATAAATAAGCAAGAACCGACTAAGTTTTGGATGACTGAATTAGCAGGCCCCGGCAATACAGTTTCATCTACAGATTCATTTTCCTGACTCATTTCGCCCAAAAGCGCGCCCTGTTGGTGAAGCTGTTTTGCCTCCGTTGCAGCGATCGCAAATGCCAGCACTTTACCGGGGAAAGCCAGCGGTGTTGATACAGGTTTGCGCTGTTTTTCTAAGCTAAAACGGAGTTCTTTAAAGTTGAGCGCATTTTTATCTTTGTATTCAGCAATTAACTTGCCAACTAACTCGTCTAGTGCTTCTCTATTGCCTTCGCCCGAAACAAAGCCGACGACATAACTTTCAGGATCGATCACCATTAAAGTCGGCCAAGCGCGAACCGCGTAGCTTTGCCAAACTTTCATGCCGCTGTCAACGATTACAGGATGTTCGATATCGTAGCGGAGGATAGCTTGGCGGATGTTTTCTACTTCTTTTTCGTTTTCAAATTTAGCCGAGTGAACGCCGATAACCGTGAGGGAATCTTTATATTTTTGTTCGAGGTATTTTAAGTCTGGGAGGACGTGCAAGCAGTTGATGCAGCAGTACGTCCAGAAGTCGAGGAGGACGACGCGCCCTTTTAAAGATTCAATGGATAAAGGTTTTTCGGTGTTCAGCCAGGGGTAGTTTCCGGGGAATTCTGGTGCTCTGACGCGGGGCATGGCATCTCCTGGGTAGGATGTGAATGATTTTTTTACTTCTTTAATTTAGCGGGAAGTTTGGCAGGATGGGGGGAAAGCGGGTTAAACCAGGGTTTTTGGAGACAGCGAAGATGGCTGTGGCACAAGAGGGGGGCGACGGAGGATGGTAAAACCGACACGGAGTCAAAACGGTTGTTGCTTTTATAAATTACATAACCAACGAGAAATAGATGCAACTTGATTCTCCTGATTCAGATTTGCAGCATTACTGAGAGTCCCGTTTTCCAGTTGATGCCAGATTTCACCCGCCATCCTTCTTGCAACTGCCGAGCCCACAAAGAAAGTCAGAGGTGAGTGTCCAACTGTGGAAAATGCTTCGCGTATGCGATTTAGGGCCGCTTGTGCCGTTTTCCAATGCTCATCTGCACCTGCAGGATCGATTCCACCTTTAAGTTCGCCCAATGCAATAACATAAGGTGCCACGATAGATGGCTCAATTGCGCTGGATTTATTAGCTACCAACTCCGTCGGGGCAAGATTAAATAAACACAAATCCACATTGCTCCTGACAAGTGGAACAGTTAGGTTATAAATCAATGTGCGATTACCTAGCTCGCTCTCCCAACTTATCCCACGTAAAGAGAACTCAATTTCTGTGTCATCATTTGTCATAGCTATCCACTTTTTTGTCTTTAAGTCTTGCCAATAATATCTCTTACTAGCAATTGTGAGAGTCGAGAGGATAGCACGAGTTAGTTTTCTTTGTGCCAATGCTCCGCCAACATTACGCATTGAGCCACCAAGCGTGTCACCACGAGTCAGTAGAAATCTAAACACCAATTCCTCCACAAAATTTGTGCCTGCTGGCTCAAGAAAATTCCTGATTAGACCATTGATAGCTTCACTCTTATCCTTTGGCATTAAATGAGCAAGAGACTTGTCAGATAATCCTGCAGCCGTCAACAATCCCATTTCAATGCCCTTAACATTTAACAAATCAGCAGGACTCTCAGCTTGACCAGCAGCTTCTTGAAGTGCTCTTGCTTGGGCGACGTAAGGGGTAGCGCGTCGATTTTTTTCAAGGGCAAGTGCCACAAAACCCGCACGAGTGTCTTCATAGGTGGTGACAAGATCGTCACTGGATTGAAGGTGGTTACGATAAGCACACATAGGTATCCAGTTATTGTTTTTTCCATACATAAACGCACTTCCTCAAAGGAGCGCGTCCATAGTTTCCCATCTGTTGACTACTATTCCCCTTATCACCTGGTAAGACGAGAATATTTTCCGTAATAAAGCCGAGTTTTTCAGCAAAATCAGAAAGAATCATGTCCACTGAAATGCTTATACCTGCGTAGCGCACATTGTCATTAACCATAAACAAAAATGCCCCGGGTTTAAGGATACGAAAGCTTTCTTGTATTACGCAAGCCATTTCATAGAAATATCCTCTTACCATTCTTGGTATACCATTGTTGTTCAATATACCCTGTGACTTTTGGCTGTCCAAATATCTTAAGATAGCCTGCAAGAGAGTTTGCGAATTAGCAATACTTAAAGCTACTTCCCAAGCCGGATTAATAGCCAATAAATCTTTGGGGTGATTCTCAACCGTACAACTTAGCATTTCCTGACGCAGATTAATTAATTCCTTTTCAGAAATTCCTAGTAAAGCTAGCTCTAGTGCATAGGTGCGAGTATAGTCATATCGATTGCAGTAGGGTGGAGATGTGATGATTGCATCGTAGGTAGAGTCCGGCAAATCGGGCATTATCTTCAGACAAGAACCTTGATACAAATTAATTTTGCCTTGTTGATTATTCTGAGTTTGAAAAAGCTCAAGTTGTTGTGTAGGAGGTTCTAAGTCGTTAACAAGTTCATTAAATTTTTTGGTAATAGCTTGACTGAACTCCAGAACCTCACCTTTATTGAAGGACTTCTTTGACGTGCCATGACCCGAACGGTAATCCCAACGAAGATACTGTCCATCTTTGCGTGTATAGCTTACGGATTCTAAAACACACAGTAAAGTCAAAAGTAAAACTGATTGAACCTTGGTATTTTCTTGATAACAAGCTCCAAGATATTGCTCAATTTCTATTTTAGTTTCTTCGGAGTAAGCCCCTTTAGTGATTCTCAATTCTGGCAGAGTGACTGGGTTTTGAAATTGTTTCCATATTTGCAAATTAAACCATGTCTTTAGCCGCTGAAAATCATCAATAGTGAAGGCAGTGTCTAAAATAATTTTGGTATTAATTATATGTTGACCAATAGGTAATAATTCAATTCCCTCACCATCTATTCCCAAGTCGCTAGCAGCAAATAAAGCAGTTCCACTACCTGTAAAAGGATCTAAAATTTTGCCTTGAATGACTTGATATTTTTGGAATAAGAACTCTACCAGAGAAGCGGAGAAAGCTTCCTTATACTTGTACCACCTATAAATGGGTCTAGTTTTGTTAGCCTGAAAACTAACCAAAAGTCGGGTAAGCGAGGGCTGGACTACAAACTTGTCTTGAAAGCGATCGTGTAATTGCCTGTCAAGGTTATCAATCTCTCCCAGAAAGTCACTTTCCACTTCAGAGGCCATGTTGGAGATGCTTGACATATTTACCATGACTACAAATTATTAAATAACTAACTGTCGATCGTAGTATACCAGTATCTCTAATCCAAGAACGGGTAGATGTCGCTACCCTTGTAAATTCTATCTGACGAACCCCAAAATTAACAGCTTCAGAAATTCGCCCATCTTGCTGATCCCCAATTTTATCCTTGCTTTTCCCGGCTGTAATTGTCCAAAATAACCAAAACACCGTTAATTTTTGTCGGTTCGATCGCACTTGCGATCGACTTAACCACACAAAATCTAACAGCAACCGCCGCCGTTATAATGCCAAGTCGAATCAGTAATTAACACCTTATCCGGCATTAATCCCCCCAACTTCCCAGCAGTTTTATCGCACACCGCCGCCGGAACTCCCCGCTGCAAAACGTGACCTGCCCCGTCATCAAACAGCTCTTCAGACCCCGTATAAATCGCCGTCTTGCCAGTGAAAATGCAAGCTCCATCATCCGGTACATCCACTTTGAAAGACACCGAATCCAGGCTTTCTAACAGCAAATCTGCATCCAATTGATAATTGTGTTTATCCAGCAATCGGTAAGGACGGCGCGCCCGCACTTCGACTTGCCCAAAACCTACGTCTACAAGGTGTTGAACGTATTCTGCGTATGTCAAAGCGCCGGACAAACACAAGGCCCGCAAGCGTTGGTCTTCTTTCAAATGCTGCGGAATGGGGCGAGTTGCGATCGGATCGCTCATCAACAATCTGCCACCCGGTTTTAACACCCGATAAGTCTCTTTTAATGCTTTAGCTAAATCCGCTGGTTCAAAGATATTAAACAAGCAGTTTTGGGCGACCACATCTACAGAAGCATCCGGCACCGGCAAGGCAAAAGCATCGCCTTCACAAATTTCCACAAAACTCGGATCGAACCAATCATTTTCGTGGGCGGCTAGTTGCAAGTTTCGTGCAGCAGCATCTCGCATTGCTGGAACCGGATCGACGGCAATAACCGCTCCTTTGTGTCTAGAAAAATATGCAAATTGTAGTGCTTCCAAGCCGCCGCCGACGCCTACATAAAGCACGAAGGGATTGCCGACGAGTTCGGCGGCGTGAACGGTTGTGCCGCAGCCGTAATTCATTTCTTGCATTTGTTCGGGAATTTTTAATCCTGGCAATTGCAAGGGACTGCTTTGGACGCAGCAAAGTCCGATTTGGGGTGTTTCGGCAACATCGCTGTAGAATTTGGCTGCTGTTTCGAGGTAGGTCATTTTTTAGTGTCCTAATTTTTGATTTTTGACCGCAGATGGAACACGGGCGAGACACCCATGCCACTAAGCCCAGAAAGTTTTTGTTAGGTGGAAAATTCTACTGGAGCACGGGCGAGACGCCCATGCCACGAATCCCAGAAAGATTTTGTTAGGTGGCAAATTCGACTGGAGCACGGGCGAGACGCCCATGCCACGAAGCCCAGAAAGTTTTTGTTAGGTGGCAAATTCGACTTTTTGTTCGGATTTTGGCTGATTTTCTGGTTGGGAAACTGTTGTTTCGGGAGGGGCTAATTGGCTGGTTGGCTGGTTAGGAGTTTCAGCGGCAACTGGTGGCGTTGGCGGTACAAGATTGGGAGACTGTTCTGGTATCGCGGGAGCGACTACTTTTGGTACTGGAGCTTTTCCTGTTATTTCTGGCAGAGTTGGTGGCTCTGAAGGATTAGCAGGTTGCGGTTCTTGATGCAAAAAGTTGCGGAACCGATTGTAGTATCCTTTATATTCCTGTTTTTTTGTTTGGGGAGATTCTGTTGCGGTCGGTTCTATTATTTTAACGGGTGCAACAACTTTCGGGGTTTCTAACTGTGGAGTTGCTGTCGGTGTCGGTTCTATTACTTGAACTGGTTCTACAATTTTCGGCGCTTCGAGTTGGGGGGTTGCTGTCGGCGTCGGTTGTATTACTTGAATTGGTTCTACAACTTTCGGCGCTTCGAGTTGGGGGGTTGCTGTCGGTGTCGGTTCTATTACTTGAATGGGAGCAATTTCGGGAGCGACTGTTGGCTCTAAGCTCGGTTGGGTAACAGGGGTTTCTGGAACCGCTGGTGAGGGTTGGACAACTGGTGTTTTTTCTAATGCAGGTGTCGGTGTCGGTTCGGGGGTTGGGGTTGGTGTGGGTGCGGGGGCTTGGTAGGTGCGATCGACTATACTGCGAGTTTCTGCGGCTGTTAGTTCGCCCCGCACTAATTTAGAAAGAGGCTCTTGGCCAAGCGGCTGGAAATTTATCAGTCTGACTGTATTATTAAAGGCGTTTTTGACGATATTTCCCCGCTCGTCAATTAATTCTAGCTGTACCCAGTTTTTGCCTGGTTTGAATCCTTTAAGATATATAGGTTGCCACTGGTCGATCGCAAAGCTTTCGCCGTTGACTGTGGCTCGAATTTTCCAATCGAGTATTTCATCTTGGGCATTTTCTTGCGCCACTTCGTGCGGGGGGGCATTTGTCAAGTAAAAGTCGAGCAGGATGGGTTCTGCCCCGTAGCTGCCTTGGGGGCTGTTGTACGTTAATAGGGGCAATGTTCGATCGGGATTGTTGTCGTCTGTTTTGGTAAAAATGTGAAAGGTGGTTTGAGCCACGGCACCTTCGTTTTTAAAGCTTTCTTCCCAAGGGCGGGCGGCGAACACCTGCAGGGTATGGGTTCCGGGCTCTAAGTCGGAGAGGGTTAAAGGTTGGTTGATGTCGTAAACTGCTGCATAAGGTTGGTTGTCTAATAAAACTTGCAGATGGGGGCCCAAACCCAAGTTTGCATCTTTGAAAATGGGCAAGTCCTTAACTTGGAACTGAACAGACACATTTATATCCTGAAGCACTTCGTCAGGTTTTGGATTCAAAATACTAATTTGAGGCTGGTAGATTTCTAGAGCCTGACGCAGTTGTTGAATGGCTTCTGGGGGAGAAACCTCTGAGATTCTGTTTACTGGGGCGGTAGCTGAGCCGCTCTTGTTCCCTGGTTTGGGCAATTCGGGATTGCCCGCGCCACAACTTGCTAAACCCAACATTAATATTGCTGCAGCCAACAATGCCAGCAGCCTGCCCGCAACCGTTCTGTGCCAATTGATCCCAATCACGCAACCATACTCCTAGAAGCCTTCTCATAGGGAACTATAGCCCAAAAATGAATTTAGTATTGGGGAATTGCCGGCTTGGGAATTCCAAAGCCGCGTAGGAACCCGGATTGAGGCAGCAGCGGGCAACCCCTCCTCTCCCACTCTTAATTGCCGCAGCCTTTTTCCCAAACATATATCTACAAATGAGTATTCCTAAATTACCTTATCTTTGAGTTTTGTAAAGTTAATGGCAGTACCCCTTGACTTTTTCGAGGGACTGTGGGATTTAAAGGCGTTATTACATCAAGAATTGAGCCTTTTTTAAGTATTGTTAACAAGCGATTAATACTCCTCTAGCAAGCTTATAATTCATAAAACTCCCTCAAAAGGAGCAGGCGTATCAAGTCTGAATCAAGGACGCGATCGGCAGCTCCAGATAGCGAGAAGAGTTGGCAGTACCCAGGCACATTGTTAGCGACACTGGGAAACTGGCTTCTTCACAGAAGCAAAATGCTTGGGGAGACGATGCACCTGCGTCTAGCTCTGCAAAGAGTAAAGTGCCGTGTAGTGTCGGCTTTTTCGAGAATCTCCCGCCTAATCAAGCGCGGGGAGTGTCCGGTACAGTGTTCAGTTCTCGTTCCTTGTCTTACCGAGAGGAGAGTCTTCATGACCATTAGTCCTCCAGAGCGAGAGGTAAAAGCTAGGGTAGTAGTCGATAAGAATCCGGTTCCAACTTCCTTCGAGAAGTGGTCAAAACCCGGTCATTTTGATCGCACTCTAGCTAAGGGGCCAAAAACCACCACTTGGATTTGGAACCTCCACGCTAACGCTCACGACTTTGACAGTCATACAAGTGACTTAGAAGACGTTTCGCGCAAAATCTTTAGCGCTCACTTCGGCCACTTGGCAGTAATCTTCGTATGGTTGAGCGGCGCATATTTCCACGGCGCTAAATTTTCCAATTACGAAGCTTGGCTGACAAATCCTACAGCCATCAAGCCCAGCGCTCAAGTGGTCTGGCCGATTTTTGGTCAAGAAATTTTAAATGCAGATGTAGGCGGCGGCTTTCACGGGATTCAGATCACCTCTGGTCTATTCCAACTGTGGCGCGCCAACGGCATCACTAACTCATACCAGCTATATTGCACTGCGATCGGCGCCCTGGTAATGGCAGCTTTGATGCTGTTTGCCGGTTGGTTCCACTATCACGTCCGCGCTCCGAAACTGGAATGGTTCCAGAACGTGGAATCGATGATGAACCACCACTTGGCAGTTTTGTTAGGCTGCGGGTGCTTGGGCTTCGCAGGACAACAAATTCACGTGGCTCTGCCGATCAATGCTTGCATGGACGCGATCGATGCAGGTGCACCGCTGACAGTCGGCGGCAAGCTGATCAAAACAGTTGCCGACATCCCCCTGCCGCACGAGTGGATTTTGACACCGGGCTTGATGGCTGACATCTACCCGAGTTTCGCTAAAGGTTTAACCCCCTTCTTCACCCTCAACTGGGGCGCATACACAGACTTCCTGACCTTCAAAGGCGGTCTGAACCCCACCACAGGCGGTTTGTGGCTGACTGATACAGCACACCACCACTTAGCTTTGGCAGTGCTATTCATCGTCGCTGGTCATATGTACCGCACGAACTGGGGCATCGGCCACAGCATGAAAGAAATCCTAGAGAACCACAAAGGCCCCTTCACTGGTGAAGGTCACAAAGGTCTCTACGAAATCCTGACTACTTCTTGGCACGCGCAACTGTCGATTAACTTGGCACTGATGGGCTCTTTGAGCATCATCGTGGCTCAGCATATGTACGCGATGCCTCCCTACCCCTACATCGCGACGGACTACCCGACTCAGTTGTCCATCTTCACCCACCATATGTGGATCGGCGGATTCCTGATTGTTGGAGCAGCCGCTCACGGAGCAATCTTCATGGTTCGGGACTACGAACCGAGCGGCAACGTCAACAACCTGCTCGATCGCGTGATCCGTCATAGAGATGCGATCATTTCCCACCTGAACTGGGTTTGTATATTCTTGGGCTTCCACAGCTTCGGTTTGTACGTTCACAACGACACGATGCGCGCTTTCGGTCGTCCTCAAGATTTGTTCTCGGATACCGGGATTCAGTTGCGTCCGATATTTGCCCAGTGGGTGCAAAACATCCACGCTTTGGCTCCGGGCACAACAGCGCCTAATGCTACGGAAATCGTTAGCCACGCTTTTGGCGGCGGTGCAGTAGTAGTCGCCGGCAAAGTAGCGATGATGCCGATCGAGTTGGGTACGGCGGATTTCATGATCCACCACATCCACGCTTTCACCATTCACGTTACAGTCCTGATTCTGTTGAAGGGCGTGTTGTTTGCACGCAGTTCTCGCTTGGTTCCTGACAAAGGCAACTTGGGCTTCCGGTTCCCTTGCGACGGCCCCGGCCGTGGCGGCACCTGCCAAGTTTCTGGTTGGGATCACGTGTTCCTAGGCTTGTTCTGGATGTACAACTGCATCTCGATCGTGATTTTCCACTTTAGCTGGAAAATGCAGTCGGACGTGTGGGGAACAGTATCGCCAGACGGCACAATTTCTCACATTACCGGCGGCAACTTCGCACAAAGTTCGATCACGATTAACGGCTGGCTGCGGGACTTCCTGTGGGCGCAAGCTTCTCAGGTGATTCAGTCCTACGGTTCGGCACTGTCGGCCTACGGTTTGATGTTCCTAGCTGGACACTTCGTCTTCGCCTTCAGCTTGATGTTCCTGTTCAGCGGCCGCGGCTACTGGCAAGAACTGATTGAGTCGATTGTTTGGGCTCACAACAAGCTCAAGGTAGCTCCGTCGATTCAGCCTCGCGCTCTGAGCATTATTCAGGGTCGGGCTGTGGGTGTAGCTCACTACCTCCTAGGAGGAATTGTCACTACGTGGGCATTTTTCCTAGCGCGAATCATTTCGGTAGGGTAAACTACCCCTAGGTTTTGGATTCTCGATTTGGGAGGAATCTCAAATAGAGAATCCAAACTCCGAACCGAATCCCTTCAATTTTGTTCAGGATTCAGGATTAATCAAGGCTTATGGCAACGAAATTTCCAAAATTTAGCCAAGACCTTGCCCAAGACCCGACCACACGGCGGATCTGGTACGGGATTGCCACAGCACACGACTTTGAAAGCCACGATGGCATGACCGAAGAAAATCTTTACCAAAAGATTTTTGCTTCTCACTTCGGCCACGTAGCAATCATTTTCTTGTGGACATCGGGCAGCCTGTTCCACGTAGCATGGCAAGGTAACTTTGAACAGTGGATTAAAGACCCTCTAAACGTCCGCCCGATCGCTCACGCGATTTGGGACCCGCAATTCGGCGCTCCTGCAGTAGAAGCTTTCACTCAAGGGGGCGCTTCTAACCCGGTGGATATCTCTTACTCCGGTGTCTACCATTGGTGGTTCACCCAAGGGATTCGGACAAACGCCGACCTGTATCAAGGAGCTATCTTCTTGTTACTACTGGCCGCTGTATTCCTGTTCGCAGGTTGGTTGCACCTCCAACCCAAGTACCGCCCCAGCTTGTCTTGGTTCAAAAATGCTGAATCTCGCCTCAACCACCACTTGGCTGGTTTGTTCGGTGTCAGCTCTTTGGCTTGGACTGGTCACATGGTTCACGTTGCTATCCCCGAATCTCGCGGACAGCACGTAGGTTGGGACAACTTCCTGTCTACCCCGCCTCACCCGGCCGGTTTGGCTCCGTTCTTCAGTGGTAACTGGGGCGTATACGCCGAGAATCCAGATGCAGCCAACCATGTCTTCGGTACTTCCGAAGGCGCTGGAACCGCAATTCTGACTTTCTTGGGCGGCTTCCACCCTCAAACAGAATCCCTGTGGCTGACAGACATCGCTCACCACCACTTGGCGATCGCAGTTCTGTTTATCGTTGCCGGTCATATGTACCGGACTAACTTCGGTATCGGTCACAGCATCAAAGAGATGTTGGATTCTAAGGCTGGTTTGGTCGGCGGCAAGAGTGAAGGGCAGTTCAACTTGCCTCACCAAGGCTTGTACGAAACCTACAACAACTCGCTGCACTTCCAACTGGCATTTCACCTCGCTGCTTTGGGCGTAATTACCTCCCTGGTAGCACAGCATATGTACGCGATGCCTCCCTACGCTTTCATAGGTAAGGACTTCACGACTCAGGCTGCGCTTTACACCCACCACCAGTACATTGCTGGATTCATCATGGTCGGCGCTTTCGCCCACGGAGCTATCTTCTTGGTGCGGGACTACGATCCTGAAGCAAACAAAGGCAACGTGCTCGATCGCGTGTTGCAGCACAAAGAAGCGATTATCTCTCACTTGAGCTGGGTGTCGCTGTTCTTGGGCTTCCACACTCTCGGTTTGTACGTTCACAATGACGTTGTAGTTGCTTTCGGAACTCCTGAAAAGCAAATCTTGATTGAACCAGTGTTCGCACAGTTCATCCAAGCTGCTCACGGAAAAGCTCTCTACGGCATGGACGTGCTGTTGTCTAACCCTGACAGCATTGCTTCTACCGCTTGGCCCAACTACGGGAACGTATGGCTCCCAGGCTGGTTGGACGGGATTAACAGCGGTACTAATTCTCTGTTCTTGGCGATCGGACCTGGCGATTTCTTGGTTCACCACGCGATCGCACTAGGCTTGCACACCACCACCTTGATTTTGGTCAAGGGCGCTCTGGATGCACGCGGTTCTAAGCTGATGCCGGACAAAAAAGACTTCGGTTATGCTTTCCCTTGCGACGGCCCCGGCCGTGGCGGTACTTGCGACATCTCTGCTTGGGACGCCATGTACCTGTCTGTATTCTGGATGTTGAACACCCTAGCTTGGGTAACGTTCTACTGGCACTGGAAGCACCTGGGCATCTGGCAAGGTAACGTGGCTCAGTTCAATGAGTCTTCTACCTACCTGATGGGCTGGTTCCGCGATTACCTCTGGCTGTATTCTTCTCAGTTGATCAACGGTTACAACCCGTATGGTACTAACAACTTGTCAGTCTGGGCTTGGATGTTCTTATTCGGACACCTTGTTTGGGCAACTGGTTTCATGTTCCTGATCTCTTGGAGAGGTTACTGGCAAGAGTTGATCGAGACTTTGGTTTGGGCTCACGAGCGCACTCCTTTGGCTAACTTGGTTCGCTGGAAAGACAAGCCTGTTGCTTTGTCGATCGTCCAAGGTCGTTTGGTTGGCTTAGTTCACTTTACTGTGGGCAACGTCCTCACTTACGCGGCCTTTGTAATTGCCTCGACAGCCGGGAAATTCGGGTAACTCTGAACTCTGGTTTCTAGGTAATTAACTAAAATCCCCCGCCTTCTAGCGGGGGATTTTTTTGTATATGTTGGTTGAGGATGGAGAGTGAAGTATATTTTTTATAGCGAAGTTACAGCAGGAAAAAATAGCCACTATTAAAAAATCCTTACTCTCGCTTTTACACATTGCGGCTGCGGATTTCTGAATCACAGCCAACAGCTTTTTCTGCTATGCTGAATTTACTAGCTCAAACGATTGAGCAAGCACAAGTTGACGCCGATGCGAAGTCACTATCCGGGAAGCTAAAAGAGATTTTCACCTGCCAGGAATGAAACACCCAAACTCCCCAATCGTGAAGTAATCCAAAAGAGTATGAGAAATATTCTAGGTGTCTGTCAACGGCTTGAGGCTCTAACTCTCAGTTTAGATGAACTAATGGCTATGGTAGAAGCTGATATTCGCAATAGTCCGATTAATGTTTACCCGCGAGAGAATGCGAAACGGTTGGCTGAGTCTGTTAAGCAGGAATAAAAGTTCAATTTTATGAAACCTGTTCTGAATAAAGGGCAACTGACAACCTGGAAAGACGATCGGGGGTTTGGCTTCATTAAACCGGATGATGGTAGTAAAGAAGTTTTCTTGCATATCAGTGCGCTGAAGGAAGCAAGTCGTCGCCCAAAAGTCGGAGATACGATTTTGTACGAGCAAGTTGCTGAAACAGACGGGAAAGTACGTGCAACTAGAGCATCAATTCAAGGTGTTGCACCTCGACATCAGCCAACAAAGCAGAAACCACAGAAACGCGGTGTACTCAAAACAGTTTTTGGTATTGGGATTCTGGCTGTCATTGTGCTTTTTACGATGCAGTTGAGTCGTAGTCATTCTTTCTCTCCAATTACATCGATCACAAAACCAGGATGTACTATCAAAGGCAACATCTCGATCGATACAGGCAATAAGGTTTATCACCTTCCAGGCATGGAAGATTACGAATCAACAGTTATTGATCCAGCTAGGGGTGAGAGATGGTTTTGCACAGAGTCAGAGGCGATCGCCAATGGTTGGCGTAAAGCACCGAGGTAGCCCCAGCATCCCAACAACCGCGCTGCACCGCAACGAATTGCTCAAGGAAGAAGCCAGAAGTTGATATCGCCGTTTTTGCTATGGTGGATTTACTTGAGCCCCCACTTGACTATGCAACTCTACGTCGAAAGCAAAAGAAAGAAAATTGAGGTGATACGCAAGCAATCTTCTGAAGCCGAGATTATTGATGTGACATCAAAAGTCGATCGACCTTAGGTAATGTTTAGTCGCTTTTAGCGGTAAAGATGAAACTGTTGACCTGGTTTTCTTCAGCTTCAAATCTCCCCATTCATCTGCATCTGATGCACCTTGTCCGCCAACTCTTGGCGGCTTTCCTTATCGAGTGCATCAATTGCCAGCATTCCCAAATACACTACTTCTTTCTGAGTTAGTCTGGTCGCTAGCGCTTGTTTTTGAATGACTTCCTTGATCGCGGAACTGACCGCGATCGCAGTATTAGTTTTAGCCACGAAGAATAATCAACTATTAATAACAACTTTCCTTGATGTTACCATCCTCAATCCGATTAAGTACAATAATGTTTGACTAAGTACAGTTAATCATGCTATAGTGTAAAAAATACAACAAAGCGATCGCCCCCGGTCTAGACAACTTAAGGCCGATCGCCTACTCCTCAATAATCTCCACCAAGTCCTCAATCATCACATCAAATGCCCGCGCTAACTTGTACAGGGCGGTAAAGTCAACCATTGATATTTCTGAACGACGAGCATAGCTGGTTATGGTGCTGTAGATCACGCCCGATCGCTCAGCCACCTCCTTGAATGTCCAGCCCCTCTCGGCCGCTAGCTCTCGCACTTTAACTCTGACTAAACCCATGCTTGACAAATAATGCAGTTGCGTTTTAAGATAATTGCATCTGAAAAAGCGATCGCCCCCGGTCTAGACAACTTAAGGCCGATCGACCTATTCCTCCAAAACCTCAACCAAATCCTCAATCATCACATCAAAAGTCCGAGCTAACTTCCGCAGCAAAGTAAAATCAACCGTTGTCAGCCCTGGACAACGAGCATAATGCTTGACAGTGTTGTACATTACCCCAGAACGTTCTGAAACTTCCTTGAATGTCCAACCTTTCTCAGCAGCTAGTTCTCTGACTTTAATTCTTACTAAACCCATGCTTGAGAGTGGATGCAATTCTTAGGTTGGCTCACCATGATATCAGAAAATCAGTCAATATCGTGGGCGATCGACCTATTCCTCCAAAATCTCCACCAAATCCTCAATCATTACATCAAACGTGCGAGCCAACCTGTGCAAGTAGGCAAAATTAACGGTTGTCATGCCTTGACATTGGGCGTAGTTTCTGATGGTGCTGTAACCAACGCCCGAGCGATCGGAAACTTCCTTAAGTGTCCAGCCGTTCAGGGCCGCAAACTCCCGAATCCGCAACCTCACTAAGCCTTTGCTCATACTGACTTGACAAATGACAATCTGCTGTCGTTTAATATTAGATATCTGAAAAAGCGATCGCCTCTGGTCTGGACAACTAAAGGGCGATCGCCTATTAAACCTAATCAGGACAGATAATCTCTGTCCTGCACATCTACAACAAAAAGATGTACACACCTACAATCCAGAGATGCGTCTATTATGATATCAGAAACTCCGGCAAAATCGCGGACGATCGACCTATTCCTCCAAAACCTCAACTAAGTCCTCAATCATCACATCAAAAGTCCGAGCTAACTTCCGCAGGCAAGTAAAGTCAACCATTGCCATTTCAGGACGACGAGCATAGCTTCTGACAGTGCTATAAATTACCCCGGAACGATCGGATACTTCCTTAAGCGTCCAGCCCTTCTCCGCCGCTAGTTCCCGAATTTTTAGCCTGACTAAACCCATGCTTGACAGTTGATGCAATTGCGTCGTACAATTTTATATGTAAAGAGCGATCGCCCCCCGGCCTGGAAAACTAAAGGGCGATCGACTGTAAAACCTAATCTGGACAGATTATTTCTTTCTATCAAAAAGTGCATTTGCCATATCCAGAAGTCTACTAACCATATCCAGAGGTGTACTAGCCATGATATCAGAAAAAGGGTCAAAATCGCGGACGATCGCAGAATCGAGAATAATTCATAAATCTCCCATCCTGCATCCGCTGGCGAGATTTGTCACAGAAGAAACAGTTGCACTCCTGTTCAATATCTCAGCAGACGAGATTTACCGCATCGAATGCTGTCGCTACATGGTTTACGTGCACGCCAAAGGCATCAGCCGCTTTGTCAGCTACGCCGATTTTCCTCCTATTTTACAAGTACAGCCGATCGCACTTCAAGATTTTGGCAGATGGTACAAACGCTGGAAAAGCAAGCAAGCACCAGCATTTTGGACGAAATTTTACACCCACAAGTTCAAAAAAGCTGTTTCCGTTGACAGCTTGCTAGAGTGGGGCCAATTGGTAGCTACTGTTAAATCGGTCATTTCTGGGCCCGCGCTGCAACAGCTACGAGATGTCTATGCCCAAGAAAAAGATTTGATGGAAAAATTTTAAAGTGCGATCGACTTAATCCTACTTGAACTTTCAATTAAATTTTAAAACACCTCATCCTCGATTCCCAGCCACCATTCCCCCAGATTCATTAAATCTTTGTGAATGTCGGTAAGTTCTGTCATATACTCTTCAGCAGAAATCTCCGATCGCCTTTCTTGCAATTTTTTCAGCCGCAGTTGCACCAACAGCCAAGGTTTGGAAATCCCATCCGTTGCTTCGATATATTTGGCTAGCTGTTTGCTGTCCATAGTTATTGGTTATTTTTTATATCGGAATGATTAAACCGCAGAGAACGCAGAGAAATCAGAGAAATCAGAGGAAAACAAGAGAGAGAGATGAATAATTCTGATACCAACTAATCTAATATTATAACACTTTTGAAACTGATTAAAATGCTCTCCTTTTTCCCAGTCGGTTTCAACCGACTTGAGCTTTGAGCCAGGGGTTTCAACCCCTGGCGGACTAACGGACTGGCGGACTTGGAAGCTAAGATGCCTCCGGCAAAAATCCTTTACCTATAATCCGAAGTCTGAATATTATTCAACTTCGCAGCATATTTCATGCCGTATTCCGGGCGACAGAAGCGATCGATCTGAGACTCAAAGAAAGCCCTATTTGCCTTCAAATGCTTTGGATTCGGGTCATCTAAAGGATACAAAAGAGCAGTCCGTAACGCTTGAATCACCGCCGAAGTTACGCAGTACATCGATCGCTGAAATGTCACCCCAATTTGATTGAGGATATCATCTTCGCCGCGACAGCGCTGTTTGTAGAAATCCCTCAAATAAGGCGGCAGGAAATGCAGCATATCTTGTGCTAGCAAAGTCGGCGGAATCCCCGCCGTACCTACGGGGAATTTGTCTGCATAAAGCACTCCGTAGTGGAAGTCTTTTTGGTCGTCAGGAACTTCTCTAGCTTGAGCGTTGTAAGATTTGGTGCCTCGGAATGGCGAAGTGCGATAAAATACAGCTTCCACGTAAGGTAACGCTGCTTCGTAAAGCCAAGTGAAACCTTTAGATTTGGGGATAATTTCGTACTTCTCGCCGTCGATGTAAACGTGGTGGTAAATCGGGCGTCCGGCGATCGCAAATATGCCATTTACTAGGAAATTCATCGCCTCCGGGACTGTGGTAATTTTCCCTTCGTCGTACAAGTCGGAAACCTCAAAAAACACCGGCGCCATGACTTCCCAGAATAAACCGAGATTGCTGTAATAAGACATTTGGCGGCACTGTTCTAAAAACATTTCGGGAAATGCTTTGTGAAGTGCCAGCATGAACGGGTCTTTTTTGAAATAAGCTTTAATTGCCCGATCGGCATTAGCCTTATATTCGTCACTGTCCAAATAAGGATCGAATTGATTGGTCGGCACGTACAAGCCCCGGTGCCACAGCATCGCCCTCATGCACTCTTCGGCAAATTCCATGTTAATGCGATCGTGCCACAAATGGTGAAACAGCCGCGGCATTTTACCAGTTTCACCCTTCTCCATGAACTCCAAAAGTTCCGGGTGAACACTTCCAGTCCCGCGCCAAATCCGCAAATCTGCACCGTCGCCTGCATAGTGATTTTGCAAGTCTAAATACTCTTGGGGTAAAAAGTATTTAAAGAAAGGAAGCGGCTGTAAAAATACTCGTTCGGCGATGTAAAGCAAATCCCGCCAGTAAAAGTCCATCGGCACCGCGTAAGCTTTCCAAATAGCGATGATTTGCATCAGATTTTCCGGCGTATCTGGAATCATCGCGCCGCCAGCTTCTAGCCTGTGAATTATTTCGGCAAATTCGTGTTTGGAAGGAGGTAGTTTAGTTGCTGGTTTATTAGGAGTTTGTACCATTGTTTCTTCCTTTGGTTGAGTGAATCTAAATATTTTGAATTATTGCAAAAAGCTGCGATTCTTTAACTTCCAGGCTCTAACCTGGGAACCGAGATCCAGGCCCGCGAGCCGGAAAATTGGAGGCAGAGCCTCCGGATCTGCGTTACCAGGCAGAGCCTGGAAACGAGTAGATTCTTAGTCTGCAGAGGCCGACTTCGTTTGTGTAGATGCGATTTCAATCGCTGACTTTTCCCCAGTATAGCTAATAGCAACTTGGGTATTTCTGTCAGCCGGCAGAGTGGCTACGATCGCATTTGTAGTAGATTCGCTCCACTTGAGCAGCCAAGCAGGTTGAATTCCCAACACAAAAATGATGCCCGCCAAAACCAGGGCCGGCATATTTTCAGCAAAGGTAACTGGAGGGTAGTAAGCCGTGGCGTTGTCCAACTTCCCAAAACAGGTGCGGTTGAGCAAAATCACAAAGTAAACTGCTGTTAAACCCGAAGCTAAAATGCAGAGTAAAGTTGGAATTGGAAAGATCGAGAAACTGCCTTGAAACACTAAAAATTCGGCAATAAAACCTACCAAACCGGGAATTCCGGCGCTTGCCATGCCGCCCAAAACTAACAGGGAACTCGCAGTGGGTAAACCCCGCATCGGGTTCATCAAACCGTTGAGTACGTCCAAATCCCGCGTGCCGACTTTGGTTTCGATGATGCCTACCAAATAAAACAGCAAAGCTAAAATTAAGCCGTGGCTTACCATTTGCCCGACTGCACCGATTAATGCCAGCTTCGTACCCGCAGCGCAGGCAACGAGGATGTAGCCCATATGCCCGATCGAACTATAGGCTACCATGCGCTTGATGTCTTTTTGGGCGATCGCGCTCAAAGCCCCGTACATCACGCTCACAGTCCCGATAATCGCTAAACCGGGAGCTATAATCGACCAAGTTTCGGGAAACATCTGCAAGCCAAACCGCACTAAACCGTAAGTTCCCAACTTCGCCAGAATCCCTCCCAGCAAAATTGCTGTTGCTGGCGAAGCTTCCACGTAAGCATCCGGTAGCCAAGTATGCAGCGGCACCAAGGGAATTTTAATTCCCAACCCAATTAGCAAAAGTGTGAGCAGGATTAACTGCAGATTTCTCGGCAATTCTTGAGTGGTAATCGCACTGTAATCGAAATTTAAAGAACCGCTCAGCCAAGCCACACCCAAAAATGCTGCTAGCACTAAAAGTCCCGAAACTGCCGTGTAGATCAAAAACTTCATGGCAGCGTATTCCCGCTGCTTTCCGCCCCAAATCGCAATCAATAGATAAAAAGGAATTAATTCTACTTCATAAAACAGTACAAACAGCAGCAAATTTTGAGACATCAAAGCTCCGGCAACACCCGCATTGATTAGCAAAATCAAAGCGTAGTAAAGCTGGGGGCGCTCCATCTTTTCGCCAGTGCCGTAAATGACTAATAGCGTCAGCAATGCACTTAAAACCAGCAGCGGCAAAGACAAGCCGTCAATGCCCAAATTGTAGCTCAAACCTAATTGCGGAATCCAAGGCAAATATTCTTGAAATTGCAGTCCCGCATGGGCGGGATCGAATTGAGTCAGCAGCCAGATATTCAACAGGAAAACAACAGCAGCAAAAGCTGAGGCAATGGAACGCAACCGCATCCCGTTGATGTTTCCGGGCAGAAACCCGACTACCGCAGCGCCCAACGCGGGCAACCAGAGCAAGGCACTAAGCATAATGTGTGAAGAGTGAAGAGTAAAGAATCTATTGAGAGTTGATAGTTGATAGTGGATAGTCCATCTTTGATAGTTGATAGTTGATAGTTGATAGTTATCAAGCGTCAATTGTCAAATTTCAATTTTTCGCTGTTACAAACCCCTCGCTGTCAATTGTCAACTGTCAATTGTATGCTGTTAAAACCCCTTGCTGTCCCAGGTCAACTGTCCCAGGTCAACTAACTCTGGGGGCGGGCACGGGGGCATCGCCCCTACCAACTGTCAACTGTTAACTGTTAACTGTTTAAGACTCAACCAACCTATTGATGACACCCGTATCTAAATCGTAATAGCCACCCACCACTTTCAGTTTATTCTCCAGAATTAACTGAGAGATCACTGGAGATGCTTTCAATCTTCTAGTTTGCAGGATAACATTTGCTTTTGAAGCATTTTCTAGATGATTGCCCGTTTGGCTTTTCGAGCTTTCTACGGCCGGCTTAATGGCGTCGAGCAAACTGCCAATTTGACCGGGAACTTGAGCTCCTTTGATGGTTGCGTCTACCGCACCGCACCTTTTATGCCCGATTACCATCAGCACTTTTGCTCCCAACACCAACGTGCCAAATTCCAGGCTGCCAATTTCTTCGGGAGTCGCCACATTGCCGGCGACTCGACAGACAAATAAATCTCCAAATCCTTGGTCGAAGATAATCTCGGAAGGGAAACGGGAATCCGAACAGCCGAGAATAGCAGCAAAAGGTTTTTGAGATATGGCAACTTGGGCGAGATCGGATAAGTTTTGGTTAAAACCTCGGCGTTTTTTTTCAACAAACCGCTTGTTCCCGTTCATTAACTTTTGCAAAGCTGCATCGGGAGTCATGTCATTTTGAGCAATTGCTGGTTCGGGTGCAGCCAAATCAGCGCCTGCTCCTGCTGCGAGTATCCCTGTACCAATGGCACCTGCGACAAATTTGAGGGAATTGCGTCGGGAAAGATTGAATTGTCTGTTGTTTGAGGTCATTTATGCTGCCTTATTGGAACGAGTTGGAAATCTTTGTTCAAGACTTCATGTTTGTAAGATTTTAGATTAAAATTGTCACCTAAAATCTTAAAAATTATATCTATTTACCCGCCTACAATCAGCGACAGGCGAGCTAGCAGCGGCCAGCTTATCAGCAGTCCCAAAAGCGCCACGCCGACCAGAATTGTCAGGGCGTAAAACTGAGTTTGACCGTTAACGTTGTATTTGAGGCTTTGCCCGCCGAAAACCGTTGCAAAACCGATTAAATTTACGAAGCCGTCAACAATATTGCGATCGATCCAAGAGATAACTTGAGCAACTAGACCGACTGCAAATATCACTGTCACCCGGTAAAGTTTTGCCGTGTAAAAGTCGTAAGCAAAAAAGTCTTGCAAAGCTTGAGAACCAATTCGCACCGGTTTTTCCCATTTTTCGTTCAGGTAAACAAATGCTCCGGCACCGATGCCGATCGCCGTTGACAAAACTAGCAGTCCACTTGCGGTATAATTCAAACTTGCCCCCGGCAATAAATGCCACGCAGCCAGCAAGTGCGGAACGTGCAAAGTAAAGCCCATTAAAACAGTCATCGGCAAGATAAAAGGCCAGTGAACTTCCGGCGAACGTTCGGTCATTTGCTTTGGTTTGCCGCCGAAAACTAAACCGAAGACGCGCACCAACCCAAAAGCAGTGACGGCGTTTACAAACAGCACTATTCCTAACAGCAAAGGATGAGTTTGCCAAAGCCCGGATGTGAAGTCTTCTAAAGCCCAGAAGCAGCCGAAGGGCGGCAATCCAACCAATCCAGCGCTACCGACAATAAAGGATATGGCAGATATCGGCCGCTTTGCCCACAAACCGCCGAGAGAGCGGACATCCTGAGTGATGCTGTTCCAAACTACCGAACCGATGCTCATCACCAGCAAACCCATTGCCAAGCTGTAGGCAAATATTAATGTCAGGGCTGTCTGGGCTTGTCCGGTGCCGACGGCGATAAATACTAAGCCCATGTAAGAGCTGACTATATAGGAAAGCGTGCGCTTGATGTCAATTTGGGCGATCGCGATTAATGAAGCACCAACCGCCGTCGCAGCGCCTACAATAATAGTTGTCTTCAGTCCGATCGGCGACAAAGCAATCACCGGCTGCAACTTAACCAATATCCAAGCACCAGTTTCGACAACTACGGTGTTCCGCAAAATCGTCGCCGGCAGCGGGCCTTCCATCGCTTCATCCAGCCACAGGTGCAAGGGAAACTGAGCGCACTTACCCATCGGCCCGGCAATCAAAGCCAAGCTCAACAGCGTCGCTACAGTAGGGTCAAGCTTTGCAGTCTGAGCCCAAACAGCCAACTCGTCAAAATTCCAAGTTCCAGCCAGCGGCAGAATTGCGACTACTCCCATCAGCAGGAATAAATCTCCCACCCGCTTTGTTAAGAAAGCGTCGCGGGCTCCTGTCACCACCAAAGACTGATTGAACCACAGCCCGACTAGCAGGTAAGTACCCAAAGTCAGAACTTCCAAAATCATGTAGCTGAAGAACAGGGAATTGCACAGTACCAAGCCGCACATCCCTGCTTCAAACAGCCCCATCAGGGAAAACAATCTCGCCCAGCCCCAGTCCATTTCCATGTAACCGAAAGCATAAATCTGCGCCAGCAAGTTGAGTCCGGTAATCAAAACTGTCGCGCCGACGGTGACAGTAGAGATTTCTACGGGAATGGTTAAGTCTAAACCTGCTACATTCAGCCAGGGAATTAACTGGTGTTGTGCCGGTTGGTTCCAGATAGCTGTCAGGGCTATGACGCCGTGTAAGAAAGCGAACAAGGTTAAGATGGCGTTCACGTAACCGGATGGTCTTGGCCCCGTGCGACGGGTAATTGCCGGAAACCACAGCATCGACAGAACTCCGCCGATGAGTGGATAGCAAGGTATAAACCAAACGGTCTGGAGTAAGATTTGAGCCATTGGCATTACTTGTAAAGGTTACAAAAATTTAAAATTATGAGAATAATTCCCAACGCGCTGACGACAGCAGTGAAAAGCCCGAAGGCAGAAGTAAAGAAAATTTTGGGGTTTGCCTCTGAGTTTCTTCTCCTCGTCAAACCGAGCGCTTCAGAATAGACTTATTAATTTTATATTAAGTATTGCGTTAAATTTTCATATTTCGGATTCAGCTTATTTATCTGTACTGATAAACTATACTTATATGTATATATAGGGCGGATTGTGTACAAACGAATATTTGTCGATCGCAAGTGCGATCGCACAATAATTTATTGCTCTAAAATATTAAAACCGATTAAAACCGCTCAATCTGCCAAGCTGATGCGGGAAGTTTGGCTTGGCGCTGTCCCATCGACCTTGCCCTAACATTCACTAGACCGATCGGCGTATTAAACAAATCTACCATATCGGCTTGGGCCATCGCACTTTTGGCAGCAGCAACGGGAAATTCCTTTAACAGCCACCTAGCCAGCCGGTAAAAATATTCCCCTGTTGTGAATTCTCGCATCAAATCGACACCGTAGAGTTCGTGCAAATATTTATTAGATTCGCCGTACCGATACCATTGACTTTGCAACTGTTTTATTGTAGAACGGTGGCGGTGTCGGACGATCGCATTTTCGGCAAAATACATTTTATAGGATGTTTCCCGCAAAATCCGCCAGCATAAGTCCGCATCGCCGCCACTGCTGAGGTAAGGGCGAAATAATCCTATTTGTTGTAAAACTAGCCTCCGTACAGCTAAGTTGGCTGTTTGGCCGTAAGCACAAAAAGGGTGAGCGAGTGTATGTTTTTGAGATAAAGTATTTTGGCGATCGGCGTGTTGTTCTAAAATAGTTTTACCGGGCAATGCGAGTATTTCCCCAGCGCTAATTCCTACTTCTAAGTCAACAAATGGCTTAACTAAATTTTCCAGCCAGTCAGATTCCGGGCGACAGTCTGCATCGGTAAATGCAATGATTTCGCGTGTGGATGCGCGAATTCCTTTATTGCGGGCGGCGTAGGAACTTTGAATCTGGTTTTCGGTGAGGTGGCGAATGGTTATTTGATTGAAATTGCTTCCCCCCCTTGGTAAGGGGGGGGGTGAGGGCAGGGCGGTTTCATTTTCTTGTAGGGGCAAACCCTCGTGAAGAGTCCCGATGCCTGAAATGCCCATGAAATCATCTGTGGGTGGGGGCGGGGCCCGGGGGCC